>ONRS01000063.1 GCA_900320255.1 uncultured Prevotellaceae bacterium | reverse complement strand
CGGGCGTGCTTTACCGGAGAGAACCGTCCAAACTCCCACCTTGGACGGGCCAAACTCCCACTTTGAACGGGCCAAACTCCCACTTTGAACGGGCCAAGCTCACACCTTGGACGGGGCTTTACTCTGGTTGTTGATATTCCAGCTCATCAAAATGAGTGAAGCCTGACGCTTCCAGCTTTTGGCGACTCAAGGAAACGTCGGCAGGCGTGTTGTAATGAGGAATTAGCGGAAGCCGAATGAGCACCGCCTCGGGACTGACGTGAGCAGCAAGCCACTGCAGGTTCTGAAGGACGCGTTCGTTGCCGATGCCTGTATAGGAACGGTAGATGGCTGGATTCATGTCCTTCACATCAATAATCCACTGACGGATGAAGGGAGCAACAGCCTCCACATGCTGCAAGGGCACGTTGAGGCTGGTCTCTATGGTCACCCCCCACTCTGCCGGCATGAGCTGACAGAGCTCACAGATGACGTCGGAACGCAGCAGCGGCTCACCGCCTCCAAAGCACACACCACCACCCGTAGCACGGAAATAGAGGTCGTCACACAGGAGTGCTGACAGTATCTCGCTGACCGTCATCGTTCGCCATACGCCTTCAGCCACTAAACATTGCGGATTCAGACAATACTGACAATGCAGGGGACAGCCGTGGAAGGCCACCAGCGTGGTAACGCCAGTACCATCCGTGGTCAGCCGATGACGGCAAATGCCAATGAGCGGAGCTTTACTCATGCTTGAAAATAATGGGAACAGCATACTCCATAGGTGACATTTTATCACCTCTGCGCTCCCACTTAGGCATTAAGCGTACAACACGTAGTGCCTCTTCGTCGCAGGCAGGGTCCAGTCCCTTTAAGACATGAATATCACTAAGCGTTCCGTCAGTCTCCACACGGAAAGAAACGACTACACGCCCCTCGATGTTCTTCTTCGCTGCGCTGGCAGGATAACGAAGATGCTCCTTGATGAACTGCATCATAGCCTCTTCGCCACCAGGATATTCGGCTATCTGATAAGGTACTATTCCCACTACTACATCCTCGCCTCGCTTAATGGGTCTGATGGTGTCAACGGGTGCCGGCACCTTTCCCCTAAGAAATTTTTCCTCTTCAGGCTCTATCCTTTCAGGCTCTGGGGCTACAACGTCACCAGCCAACTCATAAATGGTAGAATCGTTCTCACAACCATTAGGCACCTTACTCTGAGCGCAGGCGGTGAGCGACGACATGCCTGCGGCAATGCCCGTCAGCACGACGGCTTTACCCAGCATGCGGCGCACGGCCAACTGCTCTTCCAGGTACCTTACTTCAGCCTCGCAAGCCGGGCACGTCCCGGCACAAGGTCCCTCGTGGTGACACTCACGTGGTGCATACTTAATTCCGTTGGCATCGGCAATCTGCTGACGAATGTCTTTCAGCACGCTGCATGTTCTTTTTCCTCTTTCCATAACGCTAATAGTTTAAAGTTTGCTGCAAAGTTACGTAATTATTTTCAATCTCACAATAGCAATCACCATATTGACACAATAATATGATGGTAAGCACTTGATAATCAGATGAACCAAAGAAAAGAAAAACAGCATCTTGACACACGCTGAAAAAGGGGAAAATAAGGAAAAGTCTATAAAATATATGAAAAAACAGAAGTTTAGTTGGTTAATTGAAAAATTTTACGTTACTTTGCAAATTACAAATCAAAAAGAATAAATCAAAAAGAAACATGGCATTTACCCAACGTGCAAATGAAATCTTTCGTCAAGTGATAAATGACTACCACCTGACTGATAATATTGATACGCCTATCAGAAACCCCTACGAGCGTGACTCCATAGAGTACAGCCTCTACCTGAAGTGCTGGATTGACACCGTACAGTGGCATCTGGAGGACATTATACGTAATCCTCACATTGACCCTGAAGAGGCTTTGGCACTCAAGCGCCGCATTGACCGCTCTAACCAGGAGCGCACAGACCTGGTGGAAGAAATAGACAGCTATTTCCGCAAGGTGTATGAGGACGTGCAGCCGGCTGCCAATGCCCGCCTGAACACAGAGAGCCCGGCATGGGCCGTTGACCGCCTGAGCATTCTGGCGCTGAAGATTTATCACATGCAGGAGCAGGTAGAGCGTAAGGACGCTGACGCTGACCATATTGCCCGCTGTCAGGCCAAGCTCAACGTGCTGTTAGAGCAACAGGTTGACCTCTCAACGGCTATTGACCAGCTGCTGGACGATATCCAGGCTGGACGAAAGTACATGAAGGTGTATCGCCAGATGAAGATGTACAACGACCCGAGCACGAACCCGGTGCTGTATAAAGTTAAAAAGTTAAAAGGTTAAAGAGTTAAAAGATTAAAGTTGAAACACGATCATATACTCATTATTCGCTTCTCTGCTCTCGGAGACGTGGCAATGACGGTGCCAGTGGTCTATTCGCTGGCACAGCAGTATCCTGAGCTTCGCATCACGATGCTCAGTCGGCCGTTTGCCCGTCCGCTGTTTGAGAACTTAGCGCCTAACGTCAACTTCATGGAAGCTGACATCAAGGGTGAATATCATGGAGTAAAAGGCCTGAATACGCTTTACCGGCGACTGGTGGCCAAGCAG
The DNA here is from genome assembly GCA_900320255.1 of uncultured Prevotellaceae bacterium. Classification (GTDB taxonomy): domain Bacteria; phylum Bacteroidota; class Bacteroidia; order Bacteroidales; family Bacteroidaceae; genus Prevotella. The sequence continues at coordinate 28,841 of ONRS01000063.1, read as the reverse complement.
TTTACGCACATTGCCGACCTGCACAGCGTGCTACGTTCAGAATATCTACGCATGCGTTTTAACCTTGGACGTTTCAAGGTGGAACACATTAATAAGAACCGTAAGGGAAAACGCAGGCTCGTTGCCCAGAACAACAAGCAGTTCGTACAGCAGCCAACATCGATGCAAAACTATTTGGACGTCTTCGAACGGTTAGGATACCCTGTGAAGCTTTGCTTTAAGAGCATCTATGGTGAAGAAAAAGGCAGCCTGATGCAGCTGCCTCCCATCTTTGAGACCAAAGAGGAGGGCGAACAATGGATTGGCGTAGCCCCCTTTGCTGCCCACGAAGGCAAGATTTATCCGCCTGAGAAGATGCTGGAGGTGATTCGTCAGTTAGCTGCCAAGTACCCTAAGGCACACCTGTTGCTCTTCGGACGCGGCGAGCGTGAGGAGGCAGTCTTTCCACATTGGTGTCACGACGTACCACAATGCATCAACGTCAGCCTCTATACGGAAACGCTGCGTGAAGAACTCATCCTGATGAGCCACTTAGACGTCATGATATCTATGGACTCAGCCAACATGCACTTAGCGTCGCTCACGGCTACTCCTGTGGTGAGCGTCTGGGGAGCCACTCATCCGTATGCCGGCTTTATGGGTTATAACCAGTCAGACGATAACGCCGTACAGCTCGACATGCCCTGCCGTCCGTGCAGCATCTTTGGCAATAAGCCCTGCTTCAGGGGCGACTATGCCTGTATGAACGACATTCAGCCAGAAAGCATTGTAGCGAAAGCAGAAACTATTTTAAATAGATAAATTAATTATTCACTAAACAAAGAACATTATGAAAAAGTATGTTTGCGACGTTTGCGGTTATGTTTATGACCCCGCAGTAGGTGACCCTGACAACGGTATTGAGCCAGGCACAGCATTTGAAGACATTCCTGAAGACTGGGTATGCCCGGTTTGCGGCGTTGGTAAGGACGAATTCTCAGAAGAGTAAGAGCTGAGAAGCGAACTTCCAGATGATGATGCCAGCCGTTACGCTGACATTCATGGAGTGCTTGGTGCCTAACTGTGGTATTTCCAAACAACCATCGCAGGCATCAACCACTTCCTGATGAACACCTTTTACTTCGTTTCCTAATACCACAGCATACTTCTTTTCCTTTGAAGCCGTGAAGTGTTGCAGCTTCGTGGAGTGTTCCACTTGCTCAACGGCTAACACCTCGTAACCTGCTTTCTTGAGTTCTTCAACAGCTTCGAGTGCTGTATGATAGTATTTCCAACTGACAGCATCCTCGGCACCCAGTGCCGTCTTATGAATCTCTGTGGCCGGCGGTGTCTGGCAAATACCACAAAGCGCAATACCCTCTACGCGGAAAGCGTCGCAAGTGCGAAACACACTTCCTACGTTATACATAGAGCGCACATCGTCCAACACCACCACCAAAGGCAGTTTTTCGGCCTCACGATATTCTTCTATCGTCAGGCGCTGCATTTCTACAGTCCTTACTTTTCTTCCGTTCATGGGTGCAAAGGTACGAAATTTAGTTCATAATTCATAGTTCATAGTTCATAATTTACTGTTGATAACTGTGTGGATAACTTGTGAATTTAAGAACAAAATACCCAGACGACAATATGCATAAAGGGATATGAACATAATTATTCAAACGTTTTACGTAAGTTTTCCACAAAAAATGATGGGAAAAAGATATAAACTTATTAATTTTGCACCAGAATTGAGAAGTGTGCATAAACTGATTACTTAATTGTAAATCAATAAGTAAGTATAAACAGACGTAGTGAATAACACTAAACCACGGGTGAATAAACAAATACGCAAGGAAAAGGAAGAAAAGTTTTCAACGTATAAACACCCTATCATACAACTCATTTCTAATTTAAAAAAAAGAAAAATAAAAAAATAATAAGTATATGGAGTTGAAAAAGCAGTGGATAGAGCAAGGTTTCATTAATGAACCGGCTCCTGAAGGAACAGATTTGAAAGCGGAGATTCGCCGCATGTGTGAAGAGAAAAATGCCATTATCCTGGCTCACTACTATACGCACGGAGAGATACAAGACTGTGCTGATTTCATAGGTGACTCGCTGGCTTTGGCCCGCAAGGCGGCTGAAACGGATGCGAAAATCATCGTGATGTGCGGTGTTCACTTCATGGCTGAGACCTGTAAGATTCTTTCTCCCGATAAACTGGTGCTGTGTCCTGACCTGAATGCAGGCTGCTCGCTGGCTGATTCTTGTAAGGCTGACGACCTGAAGAAGTACAAAGAGGAGCATCCTGGCTATCAGGTAATCTCGTATGTTAACACGACAGCTGCCGTCAAGGCGCTGACCGATGTGGTTGTTACCAGTGGCAATGCGAAGAAAATAGTTGATACATTCCCGCAGGATGCCAAGCTCATCTTCGGTCCTGACTATAACTTAGGCAGCTATATCAATTCTATTACTGGACGTGAGATGTTACTCTGGCAGGGTGGTTGTCATGTGCATGAGCGGTTCTCAGTACCTGAGATTCTGAAACTCAAGCAGCAGCACCCCAAGGCATTGGTACTGGCCCACCCGGAGTGTAAGGGTCCGGTGTTGGCCGTAGCCGACGTGGTAGGCTCTACAGCCGTTCTTTTGAAGTATGCCATAGAACATCCAGAACAGGAGTATATCGTGGCTACAGAGGCCGGAATACTGCACGAGATGCAGCGTAACTGCCCCACTACCCTCTTCTACCCCGTTCCGCCTGAAGTAAGCGAAGGCTCAATAGGCTGTCATTGTAATGAGTGTGACTACATGAAGATGAACTCTATGCTGAAGATTTACAATGCGCTGAAGTACGAATGGCCGACCGTTGAAGTTGACGCAGAGATAGCCAAGGAGGCCGTTAAGCCGATAGAAAGAATGCTGGAATTGAGCTGATGGTATCTGTTATTGTTCCTGTTTATAACTCTGAGCATACAATAGGAAAATGTATTGAGAGTATATTGGCTCAAACATTTTCTGCCGTTGAATTGGTGTTGATAAACGATGGCAGTACAGACAAAAGCGGCCAGATATGTGATGACTATGCGTTGAGGGATGGCCGTATTAAGGTCATCCACCAACTGAACAAAGGAAGAATAGCAGCCCGCTGGGCTGGAGTGGAGCAATCGGAAGGCGACTGGATAGCTTTTGTGGATAGTGACGATATGTTGCCTGAGACTGCTATTGCTGACCTGTATGAAAAGGCAGACGACGATACGGACATCATCTTAGGGAATGGTCAGAAACTGCCTAACGAGCATCGTGAAGCTATTCCTATGGAGGAGTTCCGTCATAAGGCAGTATCGGCAGAAGGAACCATTGGTGTCCCCTGGGGCAGTCTTTATCGTCGTAGTGTGATAACAGCTTATCTTTTTGATCTGTCTCGCGACGTGATTAGCGGCGAGGACTATATATTCTGGCTGCGGCTGGTGTTCAGTACTAACAGGCCAGTCAAGATGGTTTATAAGAATGTCTATACGAAGAGTGAAGACCGTACTTCCGGTTATTTTAAATGGACAGCAGCTTATGCGCAGATGCTCAATGAGCTACGTATAAGCTCCATTCCTGAAGAACAAAGAAGCAAGTATGCTGCCGACATGCTGCATGACCGCATAGCCAACCTCTTTGACATTGCCGTCAATGAATCAAGAACCGGCTGGAAGCACAGCCAGTTCTACCAGGACATTCTGCATGACACCACCCTATCGTTCAAACAGAAACTGTTTCTCAGCATTCCCTCGTTGTGGGTGAGAAAAAGAATTAAAGAAAAAAATAGTATTTATTATTTACTATTTTTAGCGGTAGTATTTTTTGCAATACTGGGTTTAAACTTATTGGATGTTCCAACGCTAAGCGATGATATGATTTATCGTTTTATGTGGAATATGAATGAGTCAGATGCTGTACATTCTATTGATAATCTAAATGACTTGTTACAATCACAATGGAATCATTATTTGACTCAAAATGGACGTTTCATATATCATTTATTATTTCAAGCATTTACAGTATTTACATCACCTATATTAATACAATTAATAAATAGTATATTATTTGTTGTTTTATTATGTGAATCAACTTATCTGATAACAAATAAAACAGAGTCTTTATTATTTGTTTCAATCTTTGTTTTTTTTCTATTATTTGTCGTATTTCAAGGATTTAGAACAACAACGTTATGGAGTCTTGGAGCATTTAACTATATATGGGTAACGGTAGCTATTTTATCTTTATTGTTATGGTTGCGCCACATCAAGAATGAATCATTCAGCATACGTCATTTATTATTGTCGCCTTTAGCATTATTGGCTGGTTGGAGCCATGAAGCTATATCTTTACCTATTTGTATAACTTTTTTGATTTATATTTTTTTAAACAGAAAAGAATTGTTGAAAAAGGCATTATTGCCATATATGATTTGGTTTATTATTGGAAGTATATTGGTTTTATTTCCAATTGGTACATGGAACCGAGCAACAGCAGGAATAACACTAAACAATCGATTGTTGAGTGGATGTTTAAATATTGTTTTTAATATTCGTATTTTATGGATATTATTACTTACAATAATTATTATTTGGAGAAAAGAAAAATATATTTTAATCAAACACTTTAATAATAATTTTTATTACTATATAGCATTAACAATATCTTTTGTTATAACAGTTTTATGTGGAACTAATTTAGAGCGTGTTGCGTTTTTCACAGACTTTATTGCTATGTTGTTATTAATGCGGTTAATATTGAATATATTAAATAGGAGATGGTCAAAAATACTTATAGTAATAAGTAGTATTTTAATTATTATATGCTATTTTCCTGCTTATTTAGTTAGAAAAGAAAATAAAGATAGTTGGTTGTATGCGGAACAGCAAATGAAAAAGTTAGGAACCGAAATTGTTTCTGTGAAATATCCTTTAAAGGGTAAAAACTTAATATTAGATTATTTTAGAAATCATTATGTTAATCCTTCTATAGATTTTGGCTATTACTGTTCCTATATGGGTTTTGATTATAAGGATGTTAACATGCGCTGTGTAGCTCAATTATATGGAAAAGATAGGTTAATTTTTTTGCCAGAAGATATTATTGAGAAAATTGAAAATGATAACACAGCTTATCAAAATTATGAACTTGACGAGCATCAGTTGCTTTATGTATGGCGAATTCCTAATTATAAGAAGAAAGTAAGTAAACTGACTTTTATACTTGGAAAAGAAGATACTTCAAATCTTCTACCTCATCAACGTCTATTATCATATAAAGAAGATAGTTATGAACTTGATGATTTTCATTATGAAGTAGTGAGGATTAATGGCTGTCAGTATCTTATATTTACAAAACCAACTACTAATATATTCAGACGAATAAAAGAAATAGATTACCAATAATATTATGCGTAAATCATTTGTATTTTTATCTTTATTATTTCTGAGTTTACAAAACGTTTGTGGTGATGACTTTTCACACACACTTCCTGTAATTTACATTCATACAGTTGATAATCAACCTATAACTTCTAAGTATGATTATATTGAAGGAACATATTATTTAGATCCAATGGGTATAGAAGGTATAGAAGCAGTAGGAAGTAAAGACGAACCGTTGGCTTTAGAAATAAAAGGACGTGGAAACTATACTTGGGGATATTTTGACAAAAAACCTTATAAATTGAAACTTGGTAAGAAGCAAGCTTTGATGGGCATGAGTAAAAGTAAGCATTTTGCACTATTGGCGCATGCTGATGATAATGTTGCGTTTCTTAGAAATACAGTAGGATTTGAAATAAGCCGAAGAATAGGCTTGCCATATACTCCAAAGCAATGTCCCATAGAAGTAGTTCTTAACGGAGATTATATCGGTCTTTATTTTTTAACAGAAACTATTCGTATTGAAACTGAAAGAGTGAATATTGTTGAACAAGCAGATGAAGAAACAGACCCCGATAAAATTACAGGTGGTTGGTTGGTAGAGATAGATAATAATAATGAAACTGAACAGATAAAATTTTCCGTTGAAGGAACAGACTTGGAGTGGTTATGGATAACTTACCATTCGCCCGAATTATTATCAAATGAGCAAACAGAATATCTTACTAACCAGTTTGAAAATATAATACAAGCTATATATACTGAAGACAAACAATCAACTGAATGGGAACAATTAATAGATATAAATACACTTGCAAAATTATATATAGTGCATGAAGTTATTGACCATTTGGAAGGTTTTTTAGGTAGTTGTTATCTTTATAAAGATAATGGAGAAACCAAATGGAAATTTGGCCCTGTTTGGGATTTGGGAAATGCATTTAATGATTATCATAGTAAAGATAAATTCATTTATCAAGATTCTCCTTTTCCAACGAGTATTATAAAGGAAATAGCTCTGTTTCCAAGATTTCAGCAAGAAGTAAGAAAAGTTTGGAATGATTTTTATCCATATCAATTAGAATCAATAGATGATTTTATAAACTCTTTTTTGAATCAGATTGCACTGGCAGCAGAATGTGATGCATTACGCTGGCCTAATTATGGAAATGCTAATGTATATGCATCTTCTGAAGTTGTATTTGACCGTTTACATTCTAAGATAGATTGGCTTAACATACAATGGAATACTTCAAGCAATATTATAAAGAATAATGAAATACGTGATACTAATCAATATTTGTTATATGATTTTAATGGTCGTCAAATAGCTGATAAGAAGAAAATGTATATAATGAGGCAGCAATTACCTGATGGTACTGTACAAACTAAGAAATACTTGAAATAATAAGATAGAAAAGTATGACAAAAAGTATATCAGATAAAATTTACAGTCTGAATGTATTGATGATTATTCTTGTTGTGGGTTTACATACGATAGGTGAACATCCACAATATAGATTTTTTCGTGGTATAGTAGATATTGCAGTACCAGTATTTTTTGTTATCTCTTCTTATTTGTATTTCCAAAATTTTGAATTCTCATGGCAATGTTATTATAAGAAGCTTTATTCACGCTTTCGATTATTATATATACCTTTTGTCTTATATAATGCATTATTTATACCTTATTTTTATTTGAAAGTTTCAGTGATAGGAATTGAGAATAATAGAGAAGTGTCCTTTTATTGGCTTGATATGCTGACTAGTATTTTTTTCGGTATTCCCACAGTGCTCAATGGTCCTCTTTGGTATGTACAAGCACTCCTTTTATTTGTTATCTTAGCCCCTATCTTAGGTTTCTTGATAAGACAGTCAAAATACATGGTACTTATTATTATAGCGTTGGGAACCATCATGGCTCAATATTATTCTTATTTTACTATATTACATTGGATACCTTGTCTTGCTTTAGGCTGTCATTGTGCATTTTATGAAGAAGATGTTATAAAAATGATTCAGAAGATAAAAAGTATATCTCATATAAAAATATTATATGGTATATTTATTGTAAGTTATATATTATTATGTTGTTATGTTATTGATGATAAAACATACGAATCATTTATTTATTATTGTTATAGGATATTCAGCCCCTTATGGATAATTCTTCTATATGGATTATTTGATAATTTACTACCAACATATTTTGTAAAAATAGTTTCACCATATTCTTTTTTTATTTATTGCACCCATACTTTCTTTATATATACAGTACAACATTTCATTTCTTTATATTTTCCACAAATGAATATCTATGTATATGCTATAGTGAGCTTTATAATAGCTTTTCTTTTGGTATTACTTTCAGGTATTCTTATCAGTCGTATAAACCCTTTATGGATATTATTATCAGGTTTCAGAGCCAAAAAATAGAAGTTTGTCACTAAGAAATATAGCAGCTAATATTATAAACCAAGGCATCAGAATTATATGAAATCTGGATTCTCCATGACCAAAAAAGAGTAATAAGAATGTACAAATAATGATAATGCTTAAGGGAAATATATGTGTATTTCTCTTGTAATATTTAATACTACATATTGCAGACAATAGAATAAAGTAATATATGCATAGGTTACCAATTGTAAACCACTGTATAATGCTATAGTGAGGGAATGAGTTAAAAAGAGTGGGAAGGCTAATCTCATCGTAAAGATGTTCCTTTTGCTGCATTTTCTCCGATAGAAAAGCACACATATTTACGTTATCTGATATGTAGGTTCTTACTAATTTCTCTGGTATTCTTTTGACATATTCAATTGGATGTTCCAAAACCCAATTGATAAACACAGAGCGATAAGCGTCATCCTTTTGACTAACATTGAGGTCCTTTCGGGCAGCAATGCTATATGGATTAGTTTTCCAAGTAATAGTATCACTGTTATCATATTGTTTTACTGCCAGGTTTCTCCAACCAGTCTTAGATTGATATAGAAACAAACCTGTATATGACATGGTAATAAAACCTATCATACAAATAGCAACAACATATCCAGCAATAGTTGAAATGGCTTTTTTTCTTTCCTTGAAAAGTAGTAAAATAACTATTCCTATTAAATAAACTATTCCCATAGGTCTAAACCAATTGGCAATAGCTATCAGTATTCCTCCCATAAAAGCATGCCTATTTCTAACGATACACCATATTCCTATCATGCTGAAAAACATAAATGGCAGTTCGCTCAGTATTGATGTTGATTCGCCGTAGTTGGCAGGATATAATACATAGATGCTAAGTGCTAAAAGAGCTGTTTTATGATTGGTAATATGTTTAACTATATCATAGAATAACCAGGCAGTAGCACCCTTCATAAAAGAATATATGAGCAGCAGTGGTGTAATACTGTGAAATAGCCATAAAAACAGTTCCACTACGGTAATTGCTCCGATATTCCAAAGGAATGGATAGTCGTTCAAAAAACTTTTTGCAGGAAACACTTCTTTAGCTTGTAATGCCTGATTAGCTAAAAATAAATAACTTTCACTGTCAGGATAAGGGGTATAGCCAAAAACAAAGAGAATAATGATTTGTAGAATAGTAAATCCGCCAATCATGCAAATAATTAATCTCTTTTCTTTCATAGATAATAAATTTGTGTTATTTTACTACGACTATATGTTTGCCATCTACAATCCATACACAGTCAGCACCGTTGTTGAGTGCATGTTTGGCTATGGTTGTGGCTTTCTCCTTATTCTCGGCTGATATAAGCGTATCGTTAATTTCTTCAGGCCACTGATAACTGGTATAATGTCTTACAGATAGGCCCCAAGCAAAGGCATCGATAGAAGGAACACCAAATGACGAATATTTTGGTTCGTTATTGTCAATGTTGATGCAATATGCTCGTTTTACTTTTTTTTCAGTTTTTATAATAGCTTCGGTTGCCAGTTGTTTACTTAATAATCCTCCTTCTCGAGCTCCCAGAAAATGATGTATGTCAGTGATTATGGCAGCTATAAGGAAGAGTACAAAGGTAGCGATGGTCATACGATATGCCTTTAGATTGATATTTTGTATAATGACAGCAACAAGTAGAGCGGCCAAAGACAATGCAGCATAATTGTGCATGATGCTTACAAGTGTAAGTAGGTGTGGAGCAGCTAAAATAAAGAAACACAGAATGAGTACGATTACAGTACGTTTTTTTAGCAGAGGTAGTACTATTTTAATTAGCCAAAAAAGAAACGGCATAGCTAAAATAACTGTGAGCAATGCTAAAAGCCAATTTCGTTGAGGGGCAAATACAAGGCTCATGTAGTCAATTGGTAGCCATGTATAGCATAGTAATTGTATAAAGTCTTTTATATGGTCTAAAAATGTAAGGCTAATGTATTCATTATTTATAGAACCGCTGACTCGAAGTGTTATTCGCGCAACAAAATAAACTATTGCAATGAGTAAACCAATAGTTATGTGTTTTACTATGATTTTATTTTTAGCTTTTCTGAACGCATAACTGATTAATGGTGGAATAATAGCCCAAGCTAAGCCGTTTTCTTTTGCCAGCGCTCCTAAAATAACGAAAAACGGCCACAACCATAACATTTTACCGCCATAAAGATAGCAATAGACTGCTAAAAGACCAAAGAATTGTGCGTAGGTCTGATTTAGTCCGTCAACAGCAAGGGTTGTTCCCAGTGTAGCTGGAGAGAAAAAAAAGAAAAATATTGCAATGTTGGTAGCTAAACTGTTTATTGATAATTTTCTACAAATCGCAAAAATTAATAGTGTATTGACGGTGTGTCCCAAAATAATCAGTATATGGTTTAGCCCAGGAAACATGTCTGTATGTCGGCCCAGAAAGCATCCAAATAAATAGTCCCATGGTCTCCAAAAGCTGTCGTTGGGCAGTAATTGGGTTGACCAAGGTGACGTAAATTGTGGTGACTGTAGTGTAGTATAGTCATCAAAAGTGGGAAGAATAGAACATACTCCCCATAAGATAATTGGCAGACACAATAAAATAATAAACAATGATATGTATCTGTTCATAAAGAAATCAGTTAATGATAGCTATTTTACAAACTACCCCTTTTTCTCCTTTGCTTGTGGCTGTAGCAACCATATAGATGCCGCTGGCTACACGATTACCGTTTTTATCTCGTCCGTTCCATGTAAAGAAACGTCCGTTACTTTTTCCCTCTGCCACTACCGTGCCATTAGTTGTCATTATTTTTACGTTAGCATCATTACTCAAACCAGTTATGGTAATGAGTCCATTATAGTCAGATGTGACAGGATTCGGATAAGCATAGACCTCGTCCTCGGTCATTTCTGTAATTGAACTGTCAACACCACTCATATAAGAACAAAGTCCTTTGTCAGTTGCAATAAACACTTCACCAGTTTCATTATCAATGCTAATAGATTCTATATTATCTGAAAGCAAGGGACTATTTGTAGTAGTAAAGTTATGTATTTGTTCCATGTTATCATTACTGATGACAAACACACCGCTACCTTTTGTACCAAACCATTTTCTGTTATCTTTGTCAATATCTAAACATGTGGTTTCTATACCAGACAACAAATAATCACCAAATTTAGTTCCATCATTACGTGGTATGATAACCTGAGTGAATATCGGGTTATCGCTTTCTATTTGATCTTTTTTAAGAAGAAGAGGACCTTCTGATGTTGTAATCCATAAGTCATTATTATAATCTTCTACAACATGAGTTACGCCTCCGTTGATAGTAACAGTTACTCCATTTTGATTAATAAAGTCGAAAAAGGATTTAGTATGGAGTGATCCACTATTGTCTAAATAGAAATAGTGAATGGACTGATAATCCCAAAAGTCATTTGCAAACCATGTATAACCTCGACTGTCTGACATCATATTTACCAAATAGGGAAGGCTTTTATCATTGTATGTCCCATCTTTAAATATCATAATACTCTTAAAATCAAAGGATTCCCATTCATTTGTGTCCATTTTCATTCTAAGAAGAGATTTTGTAGGAGCCTGACTATTTAAGCACCATACATAATTATAATCGCAATATACTCCGTATATTAATTGATATTCTGGACTTTTCCCATCAAACATTTCAATAGGACTATTTGTATGTTGGTAATGCTTTATTAGTTTACCATCAAGAAACTCATAGAGACCGTTTCTTGCTCCTGCAAAGACATGATAAGGATTATTTGGGTCAACGCCTAGTTGACTGACACTCTTATAAGTGTTCAGCCCAGTTATTGCATTTAGATCAGTATCTTGGAATATAATCCATTCATCTCCATCCTTTACTTGAATACAGCCCGGATTACTGTTATTTCCACTACATGTATAAAGTTTTCCATATTGATGTTTCAGATAACCAAAGTAGTTATACTTCGGCCCTCCCGGATTCAGGGTCTGCACGGTTTCCAGATACTGGTTGTAGTCGGTGCGGTCTTCGTTGAAGATGGAGGCATCATACTGGGTGGTTAAGGTCCAGTTATTGGGGTCCAGCAGGTTGCTGGAGAGGGCGCAGGTGAGGACCCGTCCGTCACTTTGCTTGGCAAAGATGGCATCGCCCGAAACGGCTACCTGACTGATGTTGTCATTGAGGTTATAGCTCTCGCTGACCTCTATGCGGTCCATATCTACTTTGACCACGCCGAAGCCGCAGGCCAGATAGGCGTATTGGTCTTTGATGTAGATGCTGTTCACCGTCTTGTTGGCCGTCATCGACTTCTGGTAGAGGTCGCTCAGGTTGATCACTTCCCCACTCTCTTCCATCAGGTCAATGTTCTGGTTCTGATAGATGATGATGAGTCGTTTAACGGTAGGGTTCCACTTGGTGTGGGTAATGTAGGTGTCACTCAGTCCGTTTACCTTGTCGAAGGTGGTGATTGACTGGTCACTCAGGTTATAGCTGTACAGGCCGTTGCTGGCTTGTACGAAGAGCACGTTGCCTGTTGAGCTGATGTTCTGCACATCGTGATAGGCCATATAGTTACGCCAGGTGCCTATTTGACCATTGACATTTAAAGGTAAAAAGGTAAAAAGGTAAAAAAGTAAGAGACCTGACAGGTATTTGACCAGTTTCTGCACGGCACGGGCACGGTGGCTGATTTGGTTCTTCACGTCAACTCCCAGTTCGGCAAAGGTGCCTTCATAGCCGTCGGGTTTGAAGACGGGGTCGTAACCGAAGCCTTTCTCACCTCGTTTCTCACGAGTAATCTCACCTTCTACAATGCCTTCGAAGAGGTGGGTGTCAGGTTTTGGATTCTGGGTGATGAGGGCTATGACGGTACGGAAGCGGGCCTTACGGTTGTCTTCATCGGAAAGTACACGCAGCAGCTTACGGGTGTTGGCCTCGCTGTCGTGTCCTTCGCCTCCGGCATAACGGGCTGTGTGAACACCCGGCTGTCCGCCGAGTGCATCAACTTCCAGACCAGTATCGTCGCTGAACACATCCATGTGGTAATTGTCATAGACGTACCGGGCCTTCTGCAGGGCGTTCTCTTCGAGTGTCTCGCCCGTCTCAGGAATATCCACGTTACAGCCAATATCCTTCAGCGACAGTACTTCAACCTTGTCGCCTAATATGCCTCGTATTTCCGAGAGTTTATGCTCGTTGTTCGTTGCAAAAACTATTTTCATGCTTTTTCTCCTTCAATGTATTTCTGCATATCTTTCCGCTGATGCTTGATTTTCACCTTCATCTCGTCGAAGCCTTCGCCATAGACACCTATGACGCTCGACTGGCTGACGAATGCGTTGGGGTCAATCATCTTGATGAGACGGAAAATGTAGATGCTCTCGTTCTTACGGGCCAGGATGCAGAGCACCTTCATCTTCTTGCCCGTGTACCAGCCGTGTCCGTCGAGAATGGTGACGCCATGATTCATCTCTGTTCCAATGGCGTTGGCTATCTCCTGCCATTTCTCAGAGAAAATCATGAACTGTACTGACTGCCGGCGCATGTTCATGGCATAGTCAAGCACATAGTTTTCGATGGCCATCACACAAAAGCCGAACATCACCTTGTGGGCTCGCTCAATATAGTCGCCGAACTGCGGGAAGAACATACACGACCCGATGATGCAGAAGTCAGCGGCAAAGAGCACGGTGCCCAGCGAAACCTTGCTGTTGTACTTGTTGACGGTGGCCGCAATGATGTCGGTGCCTCCCGTTGAACCGTTATGAGAGAAGACTAACGAGAGGGCCACACCCGTGATGACACAACCAATAATCATTGACATGAACTCCTGGCCTTCGCCCAGCAGCATGATGGGTAGTCCGTTAGGCTGCTTGGGAATGATGTACTGTGCGAACATCAGCATGAAGTAAAGGGCGAAGATGGCGTAGATGGTCTTCATCATGAACTTGAAGCCCAGTGCGTAGAGTGCCACCACCAGCAGTATTCCGTTGATGATGATGTAGGTGTTCTCCAAGTGGAAGCCCGTAGCGTAGTAGATGATGGCCGACAGACCGGTCACACCACCGGCTACAATCTCGTAGGGCATGAGGAACACCGTGAAGGAAATGGTGTACATCAGGAGTCCAAGGGTTATGAAAAGATAATCCTTGAACTCGCTCCAGTATAATTTATGATCAACTGTCATTTATTTCAGAACAATGTTCACCATGCGCTTCGGCACGATGATGACTTTTACTACTTGTTTACCTTCTATGTATTTGGGCGTCCGTTCGTCAGCCATGACGTCAGCCTCGATGGTCTGGTTGTCAGCATCGGCAGCAAACTCCATGTCGAAACGGGTCTTGCCGTTGAAGGCCACACCCATGCGGACACTATTTTCAACGAGGTATTGCTCGTCCCACTCAGGCCACTGGGCATCGCAAACGCTACCCTCGCCTCCCAGTATGTGCCAGAGCTCTTCAGCAATGTGCGGCGCAAAGGGAGCAATGAGAACGGTCATCAGGCGGAACAGCTGTGTGTTGTGACACTTCAGCTGCGAGAGTTCGTTGACGCAAATCATGAAGGCAGAGATGCTGGTGTTATACGAGAACACCTCGATGTCCTGACTCACCTTCTTGATGAGCTTATGCACGCTCTTCATCATCTCCTTCGAGGGCACGTCGTTGTTACGGGGAGCCGTCACCAGGTTCCAGAACTTCTTAAGGAAGCGGTGGCAGCCGTCGATGCCATTAGTGTCCCAAGGCTTCGACTGTTCCACAGGACCGAGGAACATCTCGTACAGGCGCAACGTGTCGGCACCGTACTTCTCGACAATCATGTCCGGGTTGACAACGTTGAACATCGACTTTGACATCTTCTCAATAGCCCATCCGCAGATGTACTTGCCGTTCTCCAGTATGAACTCAGCGTCAGCATATTCTGGACGCCAGGCCTTGAAGGCATCAATATCGAGCACGTCGGCCGACACGATGTTCACATCAACGTGGATGGGTGTCACCTCGTACTTGTCCTTCAGACCGAGGCTGACGAACTTGCCTTTGTCCTCACCCTCGTTCTCAACGCGATAGACGAAGTTGGAGCGGCCCTGAATCATTCCCTGATTGACGAGTTTCTTGAATGGCTCGTCCTCGCAGATGTAGCCTGAATCGTACAGGAATTTGTTCCAGAAGCGTGAATAGATGAGGTGACCTGTGGCGTGCTCCGTGCCTCCCACGTAGAGATCAACGTTGCGCCAGTATTCGTTGATGTCCTTGTTGACGAGCGCCTGGTCGTTCTTCGGGTCCATGTAGCGCAAGTAGTAGGCGCTTGAGCCGGCAAATCCCGGCATCGTGTTCAGTTCGATGGGGAAGACAGACTTATTGTCTATTTCAGAACAATCGACCACCCGGTCAAACTTCGTGTCCCACGCCCACTTCTTGGCGCGTCCCAATGGGGGTTCTCCGGTTTCCGTCGGCTTGTATTCATCAATCTCTGGCAATTCAACGGGCATGCATTGCTTCGGAATAGCGTAGGGCATGCCGTCTTTGTAATAGATGGGGAACGGCTCGCCCCAGTAGCGCTGACGTGAGAAGATGGCATCGCGCAGACGGTAGTTCACCTTGACGCGGCCAATGCCCGTCTCCGTGATGTACTTCTTGGTGGCGGCTATAGCCTCCTTGACGGTCAGGCCGTTGAGGGAGAAGGCCCCTTTGTTTTCGGAGGCGGCGCCTCCGCCTACAGGACTGTTGCACATGATGCCCTCCTTGGCGTCGTAGCTCTCTTCTGAGACGTCGGCACCCTCAATCAGCGGGATGATGGGCAGGTTGAAGTGCTTGGCAAAGGCATAGTCACGGCTGTCGTGGGCAGGCACGGCCATGATGGCTCCTGTGCCGTAGCCAGCCAGCACGTACTCTGCTATCCAGATGGGTATCTTCTCTTCGGTAAACGGGTTGATGGCATAGCTTCCGGAGAACACGCCCGTTACGGCGTGGTCCATCTGGCGCTCACGCTCTGTGCGCTTCTTCACGTAAGCCAGGTATTTCTCTACTTCTTCTTTCTGCTCGGGGGTGGTGAGCTTCTCAACCAGTTCGCTCTCGGGAGCCAGCACCATGAACGTTACGCCAAACATGGTGTCGGCACGTGTGGTGAAGATGGTAAATTCGTTGAGCGTTGAGTGTTGAGCGTTGAGTGGATTAGCTACCTTGAAGACTATCTCGGCACCTTCTGAACGGCCTATCCAGTTGCGCTGGGTCTCCTTCAGCGACTCAGTCCAGTCAATGGTGTCAAGACCGTCGAGCAGACGCTGGGCATAGGCGCTGACACGCAGACACCATTGGCGCATTTTCCGCTGTTCAACAGGAAAGCCGCCACGGACGCTGACGCCGTTCACTACCTCGTCGTTGGCCAGCACGGTGCCAAGTCCCGGACACCAGTTAACCATCGTGTCGGCCAAGTAGGCTATGCGGTAGTTCATGAGCACCTCCTGCTTCTTCTTCTCTGAGAAGCTGGCCCAGTCGCTGGCTGTGAAGTGCAGCTCCTCTGTACCCAAGGCTCCACAATCCTCCGTACCCATCAGCTCGAAGTGCTCAATGAGCTTGATCATGGGCTGCGCCTTCTGCGACGACAGGCTGTAGTAGCTCTTGAACATACGCTGGAAGGCCCATTGTGTCCACTTGTAGTAAGCAGGGTCACAGGTACGCACCTCACGGTCCCAGTCGAACGAGAAACCAATCTTGTCCAATTGCTCACGGTAGCGGGCAATGTTCTCGTTGGTAGTCTTCTCGGGGTGCTGGCCTGTCTGTATGGCGTACTGCTCAGCCGGCAGTCCGTAAGCGTCGTAGCCCATCGGGTTCAGCACGTTATAACCCTTCAGCCGCTTGTAGCGGGCATAGATGTCGCTGGCAATGTAACCCAACGGGTGGCCCACATGCAGTCCTGCTCCGCTGGGGTACGGGAACATGTTGAGCACGTAGTATTTCTTTTTTGAGGGGTCTTCCACTACGCGATAGGTACCATTCTCCACCCATCGCTTCTGCCATTTCTGTTCAATCTCTTTGAAATTGTATTCCATTGTCTTTGATTTTAGATTTTTCTAATTTGCTTGCAAAGATACGATTAAGTGGGCAAAGTACAAAATAAATTTATTTATTTTTCATCCGCTTCAGCCTTTTTCCACTTCGTGTTTGCGGGCGTTTGTCTAAATAAGCCTAAAAAATTAACACTTTCTTTTCTGATGAAATAGAAACGGAAAAAGCTTCTTTTTGCCTTCTGTTGGAGTTTGCACGCAGAGAAGTGCCACTTTGCCGTAAGAGAAGTGCCACTTCTCACCCTGATATGTGCCACTTCTCACCCTGAAATGCGGCACTTCTCACCCTGATTTGGGCCGAAAAACAGGTCAAAATGGCCTAAATCGTGGTCTAAAATGCACCAAATCAGCTTGCTTTTTGACCCCCTACCCTGCCCCCTCTACGTATCTTTCTGAATGATAATTGGTTAGCGAAAACGGCAAAAAACCGACGTATTTCACTCCCGAGTACCAGTTGCTGACCTACACGCTCGTTTTTTGGCCTTTGTTATTTAGAATTTAACAAACTGAAGACTTGTTAACAGTTTGGTCTGTTCTCCACTTTCTTTCCCAAAACAGCCCTATTCTGCCTCTTTTACATTTTTATTCCTTAAATATTTTGGTCGTATGGAAAAAAAGGCTTAACTTTGCAGCAATTTCAATAAAATAACTCATTCTAACAATTAAAACTTAAAAACTTATGAAAAAAATTTTACGCGTTTCATTAATGGCCCTGCTGGCTGTGTTCGGCATGGGTAATGTAATGGCACAGGGTGTCGAGATTAACTTCGATGACAACTATGCTACCTTATTCCCCACACTTCCCGGTGTTTCGCAGAGTGCCAATCAAAATCAGGGTATTGAAGCCTCTAACGATGGCGACTTCAACGAGGCAACTACTTCTACTGCCGTAAGTGGTTACACCGTAACCGTTTCTGCTAAGGAAGAGGGAACGAACAATGCTAACCGTATTTGGGGTTCTTCTCCTCGTCTGCGTATGTACTCGGGCACGTTTACCGTTACTGGTTCTGGTATCAAGCAGATTGAATTCGTTGCTTCGACCGATAAGTTCAATTTGAGTACAACCACAGGAACTCTTACTGAAAAGGTTTGGAAGGGTAATGCCAACGAGGTTGTGTTTACTGTTGGTGGTAACACTCAGCTGAACAAGATCGTCATCAATGGTGAGGATATAACTCCTCAAACTCCCGACCCCGTTGAAACTACTGGTCAGGGAACACTTGCAAGCCCCTATACTGCTGCTGACGCTATTGCCGTAGCAAGTGCTCTGGCCTCTGGTGCTAACTCTGATAATGTTTATGTAAAGGGTAAGGTTTCTACTGTTAAGTATGCTTTCGATGAAGAGCATGGAACGGCTACGTTCTTTATCTCTGACAACGGAGCAGCAGAAAACGAGTTCCAGTGCTATGCTGTCTATTACTTGGAGAACAAGGCATGGGTAGAGGGTAACACCCAGATTGCCGTGGGTGATGAGGTTATCATCTATGGTAAGCTGACGAACTTCCAGGGTAACACTCCAGAAACAGTCAGCAAGAAGGCTTACATCTACTCCCTGAACGGCCAGACTAAGAACGAGGTTCAGCCGGAGCCCGTCAGCTTTGTTGGCGATGGTTCAAAGAACAATCCTTACCTCGTTTCTGACGTTCGCCAGATGACGGAGGATATCTATCCCACAGAGAAAGTTTGGGTGAAGGGTGTTATCATCGGTTCTGCTTCCAGCAAGACCCTTCTTAATACTGAAGACGTAGCCAGCAATATTGCTATTGCAGTCTCTGCTTCCGCCACGGAGTTTACTCCTGTTCAGCTGGCAGCTAATACCCCGTTCCGTGAGAAGCTGAACGTGCTGGATAACCCTGGCAACAAGGGTAAGGAAGTGCTGCTGTATGGTACGATTACTAATTATTTCAGCACCGTTGGTGTAAAGGATCTTGAAGAGGCTGTTATTGATGGTCAGACCATTACTGGCATTCAGAACATTACCGTTGACGACGTGAATGTTCCTGCTTACAGCTTGGACGGCCGTCGCGTTGACGCTAACTTCCGTGGTGTTGTAATCAAGAACGGCAAGAAGCTTATTCAGAAGTAATAAGCGGTAAGGTGAGCTGAGGCGGTGCCTCAGCGTACAGGATACAAAAAAAGAGGGGCGACGCTCCTCTTTTTTATTTCCCTTGACAGATGGCGGCAGCAAGGTCATTAAGATGAAGACAACGGCGGCGCATGTCTGTCAGCCGTTCGTTCTGGAAAGGGTAGGGGGCCAGCATCAGCAGGCGCCCTTCCGCACATGCCTCAAGGTAACGGGGCTGCGGCTTGAAGTAAGGCGAGAAGCCCTTCAGCAGTAGCACAATGAGCGGCACGCCAGCCGCCATGCAGGCAGTAGCAATCTCCCTTTCGCCAGGACTGATGCAGGGTGAGACGATGACAGCCCCTTCGCGCCCTGTCTGCAGGAACTGCTGCTTCTGCTGTTCTATCTCCCAAGGATAGAGGTGGCGTGAGCATTGCACCTGTAGCTTAACGGGGCGGTCTAACAGGAAGCGGTTGCCCATGGCCGCCATAGGGAGGCCGGCGGCGCTGATGGTGCCTAACTGGGTAAAGTACTCGGGGTGCTGACGCTTGAGCAAGAGGCGGCGCGGGTTGTCGTCGAGATAGGCCAGCCAGCGCTGCAGCTGGCCCTGCCTGAGCAGGAGGCGGTCGTTGTAGCCAGGCTCCCAAAGGGTGCCGTGGGCGGGGTGCTTGGGGGATTTTGGCTGAGGCGGTGCCTCAGCGTACTTGACGGGTGGGTGTTTTGTAGGCTGTGGCACTGCCGCAGTAAGGGCTTCGAGCTGGCGGGTGGCCTGACGGGTGCCGGTCTTGAAGCCATTGATGACGTGCCCCAGGTGGCGCTCTATCTTCTCTTTCACAAACAAGATGCCATGAATGTGGTCTGGCATGATGCAAAGCTTGATGGGCTCTATTTGTGGATAATACTGAGCTATGGCCTGCCAACTCCGGGCAACGGCCTGGCCTAATGGTGACAGCGTTACATGGGGTGAGCCTTCACCTTCCCTGATGTCTGGGTTTCCTTCCAGCGTTCCCAGCAAAGGCTGTCGCCCCTCAATGGCCAGCGTCACCATGTACAGGCCCCGCTCCGTGTAGTCCTTCTCTTCGCAGCGGCGCTTCATAGAGGGCTTTTTGCCCTGTGCCCACTGCTTGTGACTATTGTCTTTTTGCTCCATTTTTCTCTTTTTGCCCACAAAGTTACGAATTATTTAATAAAAATAATTACCTTTGCATACAAATTAAAAAAACGGAAGGCTATGGCAAAGAAAGATAAAGAGTTGACCCCAATGATGAAACAGTTTTTCGACTTCAAGGCAAAGTACCCCGAAGCCTTGCTGCTGTTTCGTTGTGGCGACTTCTATGAAACCTATTGTGAAGATGCTGTCATCGCTTCACGGATCCTTGGTATTACGCTGACAAAACGTAACAACGGGGCAGGCGGGAAGGGCGACGAAATGGCTGGTTTCCCGCATCACGCCCTCGACACTTATTTGCCAAAGCTCATCCGTGCCGGCAAGCGCGTGGCCATCTGCGACCAGCTCGAAGACCCCAAGCTGGCCAAGAAACTGGTCAAGCGCGGCATTACGGAGTTGGTGACGCCCGGTGTTGCCATGAGCGACACCGTGCTGAACTATAAGGAGAACAACTTTCTGGCGGCCATACACTTCGGAAAAGGAGCCTGTGGCGTCTCGTTCCTCGACATCTCGACGGGTGAGTTCCTCACAGGCGAAGGCACCTACGACTACATAGAGAAGCTGCTCACCAACATACAGCCCAAGGAGGTGCTCTACGACCGCACGCGCAAGCAAGACTTCGAGCGCCTGTTTGGTACCCGCTACTGCACGTTCGAACTCGATGACTGGGTGTTTACTGACCAGACGGCACACCAAAAGCTGCTGAAGCACTTTAACGTGAAGACGCTGAAAGGCTTTGGCGTGGAGCACCTGAAGAACGGCATCATTGCCAGCGGTGCCATTCTGCAATACCTGGAACAGACGCTGCATACGCAGATAGCCCACATTACCCATCTTTCACGCATCGAAGAGGAGAAGTACGTGCGACTGGACAAGTTCACCGTGCGCTCCTTGGAGCTGTTAGGCACCATGCAAGAAGGAGGCATCTCGCTGCTGAATGTCATTGACCGCACCGTGTCGCCCATGGGCGGCCGACTGCTGCGTCGCTGGCTGGTGTTCCCGCTGAAAGAAGAACGCCCCATCAACGAGCGGTTAGACATAGTGGATTACTTCTTCCGTGAGCCTGAGTTCCGCCAGTGCATTGACGACTCCTTACACCAGATAGGCGACTTGGAGCGAATCATCTCGAAGGTCGCCGTAGGGCGCGTCACGCCTCGTGAGGTGGTACAGCTGAAGCGGGCACTCATGGCCCTGCAACCCATTAAGACCGCGTGCCAGCATGCCCAGAACGAAGCGCTGCGCAGGGTAGGGGAGCAGCTCAGCGTGTGTGAGACGCTGCGTGACCGCATAGAGCGTGAAATAGTGAACGATCCGCCACAGCTGGTGCAGAAGGGTGGGGTCATCAAGACTGGCGTGAACAGCGAGCTTGACGAGTTGCGCAACATAGCCTATTCAGGCAAGGACTACCTGCTGAAGATTCAGGAGCGCGAAGTGCAGAAGACGGGCATCTCGTCGCTGAAGATAGGCTTCAACAACGTCTTCGGCTATTACCTCGAAGTGCGCAACACCTATAAGGACCAAGTACCTGCCGACTGGGTGCGCAAGCAGACGCTGGCACAGGCCGAGCGCTACATCACCCAGGAGCTGAAGGAATACGAAGAGAAGATTCTCGGGGCCGAAGACAAGATACTCGCTTTGGAGGCCAGACTCTTTGGTGAGCTGGTGGCCTCGATGCAGGAATACATACCGCAGATACAGATTGACGCCAATCTCATTGCCCGCCTTGACTGTCTGCTCTCTGCTGCCAAGACGGCCGAGGAGAACCACTACGTGCGGCCCGTCATAGACACTACCGACGTCATCGACATCAAGCAGGGCCGCCATCCCGTCATTGAGCAGCAGCTGCCCTTAGGCGAGCGTTACGTGCCTAATGACATCTATTTAGATACCGACCGACAGCAGATAATTATCATAACAGGCCCGAATATGGCCGGTAAATCGGCGCTGCTGCGCCAAACGGCACTCATCGTACTGATGGCGCAGATAGGCTGTTTCGTGCCCGCAGAGAGCGCGAGAATAGGTTTGGTGGATAAAATATTCACCAGGGTAGGGGCTTCCGACAATATTTCGCTGGGCGAATCCACCTTTATGGTGGAAATGACCGAGGCATCGAACATCCTCAACAACGTCAGCGACCGCTCGCTGGTGCTCTTCGACGAACTGGGGCGCGGCACCTCTACGTACGACGGCATATCCATTGCCTGGGCTATTGTGGAATACCTGCATGAGAACAGCCGCGGCAAGGCCCGCACGCTCTTTGCCACCCACTATCACGAGCTGAACGAAATGGAGAAGCACTTCAAGCGCATCAAGAACTACAACGTCTCGGTGAAGGAGGTTGACGGCAAGGTCATCTTCCTCAGGAAACTGGAGCGGGGTGGGAGTGAGCACTCCTTCGGTATCCATGTGGCCGAGATTGCCGGTATGCCGAAGTCGATAGTGAAGCGGGCGAACGTCATCCTGAAGCAGTTGGAGGGAGCGTCCCCCGACCCCTCCCAAGGAGGGGAGCTGCGTGTCAGCAAGCCGACAAAGGAGATTACTCAGAGCCGTGAGGGCATGCAGCTTTCGTTCTTCCAGTTGGACGACCCTGTGCTCTGCCAGATACGCGACGAGATACTGGGGCTTGACATTAACAACCTGACGCCCGTTGAGGCACTCAACAAGCTGAACGACATCAAGAAAATAGTCAGCGGGAAATAAAAACCCTCAAACCTCAAACTTCAGAACCATCTTACAGCCTGCTGTATAATTACTGTCAATGTACAGCTGGTAGCCAAGCAGGTCGGCCATCTTCTTACACATGGTAAGACCAAGGCCCAGGCCTTGCTTGAACTGATCAACCTTGAAGAAGCGGTGGAAAATGTTGGGGTGTTCTTCTTTGGGAATGCCGATGCCTGTGTCTGTAATGATAAATGCCAGCGTGTGCAAAGGTGCGTTGTAAGCCGAGCGCAGTTCCACAGAGCCCTTCTCGGTAAACTTCATGGCGTTATCCATGAGTTGGTTGAGAATCTTTTCCATCACCTTACGGTTGCTCTTGAAGGTGAAGCCCTTGGGCACCTCGTTCACGTATTGCAGCTCAAGGCGGCCGTTATTCTGTCGGTGAGCCTCGTCCATCACCTGGTTGCAAAACTCCTCGCAGACAATATTGTCCTCCTTGTCGTACTGGTTACGGCTCTCGTCCTGTGCCACCTCCAACAGTTCGTTGACAATGTTGGTAATCTCGTGCGTGTTCTTGCTGATGGCGTTCAGCATTTCGTCGCGTTCCTTCTCGTTGAGCTGGTAAGAGGGGTTCGTAATAATCTGTGCAAAGCCGGTAATGACATTCAGCGGGGTGCGTATTTCGTGGCTCACCTGCTCGATAAAGGCAGACTTCATGCGGTCTGACTCCTCAGCACGGTCGAGGGCCGACTCAAGGTCCTGGTTCTGCTTTTTCAGCTGCTGGTTGATGCGACGATACCAGATGCTCCACGCCATGCTGACGGCAATGATACCCAAAAGCAGCAAAATGACGATGACCATCCACAGCTCGCGCTCCTCGGCAGCCTGCTGGTTAATCTTGGCCACATTCAGCTCGGCATTCACCTGACTGATGTTGTTGTAGAACATGTCGCTGTTCAGCGAGTCGCGGTAGTCACGGCGCTTGTTGGCTTCTGTAATGGCCAGGTGCTCGTTGCCCATCATTTCATAGATCTTGATGCGGAAGTCGAAGTTCTTCAGGGCATCAAAGTCTTGGTTAGTGGTCTTGAGCAGTTCCAGTGCCTCGTCATACTGGCCGTTGAAGGCCGCAAGTCCTATGTTCATGGTCTCCACGCCATACTCGTCCAGGTCGGCATGTTCTTTGATGAACTGCTGAAACTCGTCGTAGGTTTTCAGGAACGTGCGTCGGTCCTCGCGGAAGAAGCTGATACCGCCCTTCAGGGCAAGATAAACCTTGTAATAGTCGGGGAAGTGCTTGCAGAGAGCTCCGAATTTCTCGTTCCACTCCCACGCTTTGTCAGCTTCGCGCACCATCTTCAGCGATGCCAACCGTGAGTAGATGCTCATCAGCGACCCTGTGTCGGCTGGTGCTATGTCGTTAATGGCCTGTTCGTAGTAGTGGTTGGCCATGCGGTAGTTGCCGCGACTCTCGTAGATGGTGCCCATGGCCGTATAGACAATGTGGTACTGCTTCTGGTTCTTCTGCTCCATCTCCTCAAGAATCTCGTCCGACTTCTTGATGGCCGTGTAGGTCTGGCCGTGCTCTGCCTCGTAGAGCACCTCGTTCAGCCGTATCTTGTAGTAAGAGTCGGTCTTGCCCTTCTGCAGGTAGTAGTCCTTCATCTGTTGGGAGGCCTTGTAGAACCCCTCGGCATCCTGACTTCCGTAAAGCCGGAAATAACGTTGGTAAAGACTGTTGAAGGCCGTGTCCTCCTGCGCCTTTGCAGGGCAACATGATAACAGACAAATGGCAAATGATACTGCTATCATCCATCCCGTCCTGATATGTTTAATAGTTGTCAGCATACGTCATTGTCCTTTGTCTATTATCAATTATTCCTTAGGCCGAACGCCGCAATCCGCGCCACATGCTTATTGCTCCAATGATGATGAACGGAATGCTCAGCAGCTGACCCATGTCGAGCGGCATGCCTGCCTCGAAAGCCACCTGAATGTCCTTGGTGAACTCAATGAAGAAGCGGGCGGTGAAGATGTACGTCAGGCAGAGTCCGAAGAAGAACCCCGTACCCACCAGCTGGGGCTTCTTGCGGTAGATGTACCAGCCAATGAAGAAGAGCAGGGCATAGGCTATGGCCTCGTAGAGCTGGCCCGGGTGGCGCGGCATGCTGTCAACACGCTCGAAGATGAACGCCCAGGGCACGTCGGTAATCTTGCCGATGATCTCTGAGTTCATCAGGTTGCCCAGACGAATAAACGTGGCGGTGGTGGGGGTGGCTATGGCTATGAAGTCGAGCACCTGCCAGAGCGGCATCTTGTAGTGCTTGACGTAGAGCCAAAGAGCGAGAATAATGCCTATGGTGCCGCCGTGGGAGGCCAGGCCCTCGTAGCCCGTAAACTTCCAGCCGCCGTCAGCTAAGAAGTGAATGGGCAGCAGCATCTCAATGAATCCCTTGACGCTCGTCAGGTAGAGCTGCGGCTCGTAGAAGATGCAGTGGCCCAGACGGGCACCCGCCAGTATGCCGATGAAGCAGTAGATGAACAGCGGGTCGAACAGCTCGTCCTTGATCTTCTGCTCCTTGTAGAGTTTCTTCACAATGAAGTAGGCCAGTGCCAGGCCAATCATCCAGCACAGGGCGTACCAGCGTATTTCGAACGCTCCCACATGCAGGGCCGTGTGGTTGGGGTTCCAGACGATGTAGAGGAGCCCACCCCCAGCCCCTCCCCAAGGGAGGGGAGCCTGGCTGCTGGTGAGCAGAAGGGTATTTAAAATTGTATTCATTCTTCTTGATTATTTGTATGTCTGTTCAAGCCCCTCCCTTGGGGAGGGGTGGGGGTGGGCTCTTACACATTAAACCTGAAGTGCATGATGTCACCGTCCTGCACCACGTACTCCTTGCCCTCTACGGCCAGCTTTCCGGCTTCGCGGACAGCAGCCTCTGAGCCGTACTGAATGTAGTCGTCGTACTTGATGACCTCGGCACGTATAAAGCCCTTCTCAAAGTCGGTATGAATGACACCGGCGCATTGCGGAGCCTTCCAGCCCTTCTTGTAGGTCCACGCCTTCACCTCCATTTCGCCGGCGGTGATGAACGTCTCAAGGTTCAGCAGCGAGTAGGCCTTCTTGATGAGGCGGTTCACGCCACTCTCCTCCAGGCCCAGCTCCTCCAAGAAGAGCTGCTTGTCCTCGTACGACTCCAGCTCGGCAATGTCCTCTTCCGTCTTAGCGGCTATGACCATGGCCTCGGCACCTTCCTCCTTCGCCAGCGCCTCCACCTTGCGGGTGAAGTCGTTACCGCTCTTGGCGTCGGCCTCGCCAACGTTGCAGACGTAGAGCACGGGCTTCGAGGTCAGCAGAAACAGGTTGCGGGCGCAGTCCTGCTCCTCCTTGCTCTCAAACTCCACGATGCGGGCATTCCTGCCTTGCTCCAGCACCTCCTTATAGGCTTTCAGCACCGTCACCTCCACCTTGGCGTCCTTATTGCCGGCGGCAGCAGCCTTCTCGGTCTTGGCCAGACGGCTCTCAATGGTCTCCAGGTCCTTCAGCTGCAGCTCCGTGTCGATAATCTCCTTGTCGCGGATGGGGTCAATGGTACCATCCACGTGGGTAATGTTCTCGTCCTCGAAACAGCGCAGCACGTGGATGATGGCATCCGTCTCACGGATGTTTCCAAGAAACTTATTACCCAAGCCCTCGCCTTTGGAGGCACCCTTTACGAGTCCGGCTATATCTACTATTTCACACGTGGCAGGCACGATGCGTCCGGGATGCACGAGCTCGGCCAACTTCGTCAGCCGCTCGTCGGGAACGGTAATCACCCCCACGTTAGGTTCAATTGTACAGAAAGGAAAATTCGCTGCCTGAGCCTTCGCGCTCGAAAGACAGTTGAAAAGAGTCGATTTGCCTACATTAGGCAGTCCGACAATACCACATTTTAATGCCATTTTTCGTTATAACGTTTATAATTTGGCGACAAAATTAAACAATTATCTGCGGATTACAAAATAAAAACTTGTTTTTATCAGAAATAATGTTTACCTTTGTACCGTTTTTAGAACTAAACTTAGTGGAAGATGAATATTTTGTTTAACAATTAAATACTTTTACATTATGCAATTTTTAGAAGCTGTACAAACGTGTGTTGTTAAGTAGTATTGCGACTTCAGTGGTCGTGCTTCGCGTTCTGAATTCTGGTGGTACGCCTTGGCTTACCTCGTCGTCAGCTATGCCTGGTCATTCATCGTGGGGCTGCTGACGGGCGGTGCCGTTATGATGAATACCGACGGAACCTTCCACTTCGAGGCCATTCAGCTGTTAGGCTACATTCCCAGCCTGGCCCTGCTGCTGCCTACACTGGGCGTGTGTGTTCGTCGTCTGCACGACGTTGGCAAGAGCGGCTGGTGGTATTTCCTGAACTTCGTCTGCTGTGTAGGTTCACTCTACCTGCTCTATCTCTACATCCAGGACAGCGAGGGTGACAACGAGTACGGACCCCGTCCGCAGAACTAAATCAAAGCACATAGCAAAAAATAATTGAGGCATCCCTTCTTTAGGGGGTGCCCCAATTCTTTTTGTTACGTCTATGCTTACTTCCTGCCAGTCTCTAACCACAGCTGGAAGAAGCGGTCGTAGATGCTGTAAACATTGTTGTCATGAGTAATGAAATCCTTTTCCAGAAGACCTTTTACGGCAGAAACCACAGAGCTGGTAGAAGGAAGATGGTATTTGTGGACAAACTTTCCACCAGAGATACTTTTTACCTGCCCTTCTGCAGCTATAGCCAGAAACACGTTGCGTTGCTTCTCTGGCATCTGGCGCAGCAGCTCCCCGTAATATGCAGACGACAACTGCAGATAGGTGTCAATGGCCTTGTCAATCATTTCCATGGTGCAAGTCTCGGCCTTCGGTGTGAGCATATAGAGCATGTTCATGATGCGTTGCACATTGGCTGTTATTCCATCAAAACGCTGATATACAGACGCTACAACGTCATAGGATATTTGTCTGTCACCGTTCTTGGCAAACTGGGGTTCTGCAAAAGCCCAATAGCGGTCTAAAGGTATGGGCCCAAGGCTCATGGGCACCACTGACTGGTAGAAAGGACGTGAAGGCGACAGGAACATCTCACTCATCAGGTGACGCTGGGAACCGGCAAATACAAAGTTTGCGTTCGGGCATTGCTGAATCTGAGTACGCAGGGAGGCTTCTACATTCTGGTTGTCATTATAATAAAGAATCTGCTGAAATTCGTCTATGGCGACGAGGCAGTGTTTCTCTGCCGTACGCAGATAGGCGAAAATCTCATCGAGGGTCGTTTGCGGAGGCACCATCGCCCCGACACCCAAGCCCCATTGGGGATTGCCGTTGATGTCGAAGGTTATTTCGGAACGAATGGACAACAGCGTGTTCAAAAATCTCTCCCAGACCTTTCTGCCTTTTGGCTTTAAGGCGTCGAGGATAGATTTTCCAAACATGCTGACGAAGTCACGAAAAGAGTTGGTGGCATAGATGTCGATGAGAAAACAATAATAGTCCTTTTCTATGTTTTCTTGCTGGAAACAGTGCTTCATCAAGTCTGTCTTACCCACACGGCGTGGCGACATCAGTGCAATATTATTACCATTGGTCAGCAGATTGGTCAGCATTGCCGTTTCGTCCACACGGTCACAAAAGTATTCTGGTCCGGCATAGCCATTCGTTACAAAGGGATTGTCAATCATATCATTGCTATTTTGCTGCAAAGATAGTACTTTTATGGTAATTATCAAAAAATAATTATCAAAAAATGACAATTTTCGGGAAAGCAGGCCCACTTTCCACCCTTCTTTGGTTCACTTTCCACCCTTCTTTGGGCCACTTTCCACCCTTCTTCGGTTCACTTTCCAACCTTCTTTGGGCCAAACAAGGGTGGAGAGAGGCTTGCGTTAGGGTGTAGTTTGGTGCAAACCACGACTCTTCCCTCTTAAAAAATTTATTTTCGTTGCAACAATGCCACCTTTGCAACAGTCGCTGACAATCAGCCGGTTACGCGTGGCATTATGGTGGCAAAAGTG
>ONRS01000086.1 GCA_900320255.1 uncultured Prevotellaceae bacterium | reverse complement strand
GCTCCATGGGGTGGAACTATTAGTTCCATGGGGTGGAGCAATCCGCTCCACCCCATGGAGCAACAAGAGAAACGGCACTTCTCTCAGAATTAAAAAACGAATTATTCTGGACCGTCTCCAATTTCCTCTTCTTTCAAAAACATATTTTCAAACAGACCAGGACCAATGCCAAATTCTTGTAAGCTTGTTTTTCTTATTACTACCGTATCCAAATGATGCTCCCGACCATGAGTATCTCTTATTGCACATACATAATAATAGTATTTGTCGTTCTGAGTCAAAGAATACTTAAAGATTCTGTATGTAGGAATAAGAGTTTCCAACTTACCACTTTTATAATCAGAAACAATGTTCATGATTTCGTTATATGGATGCTTGACATCATTTATATGTTCTCGCTCTTCTAACGCAATGAGTACACAGCCTTTTCTATTTTTAATATAAACATCTTGAGAAGAATTTTCGGTATCTAACATAGATGATAGTTCTATGATAGAGTCACCTTTAAATATACGGTAATAACTTCTGGCTGGCTTTTCCCTGCTACTTTTAGAGATTGGCATTCCTCTTTTTTCAACGTCAAGTTCTTGGTAACTTTGCCAAACGCCATTCTTTCTAACATACCGGATGGAATGATTCTTGTTGTTAGAAACTCGGACGATAATAGTATCATCTATTTCTTTGACATAAACGTAAGGAGAATGATAAACCTTTCCCACTCCTTCTAACTTATACTCGTCAAATGTTTGATACTGAGTATAGGTCTTTAGTTCTTTATCAGATATATCTTCACTTTCATTTGTATAAAATATAGCCGTATCTTCAGATACCACAGCATTTATTAATGTGCTGTCTAAATTTACTTCAACGATGCCCTTTGGAGTTTTTCCATTACTGCATGAAAGAGCAAGCAATGAGAGTATAATAAAGGCTAAGTAGATCTGGGAGAAGTGAATCTGGGAACGGTTCTTTGATCCACTTTTTGCTCTGTGAATAACTCCAAAACTGACTCCCGTAATTCGTGAGATTTGCCTGATATTCACCCCATGAATCATTGAGTGTCCTGGATTTTCCAAGTGGTCCTGCAGGTAGTTGTGATAGACAGGAACAGCCGACACCAAACGTCCTTTAGCATCATGGGCATAACTGATATAACAGGCAGTTTTCGGCATAAGCTTCATATTTGGCAGCAAATTTAATGAATAATATTGATATAGGCAAGGATTTTGGCAACCAATATTTCACCATTTTTTTGTGACGGCAGTTAATCATCTTCGGTTTGAGGCCTGTACGAATTACTCATTCTCAAATAAGATATAGTCTTTATCTGAGTAGAAGAGTTTCAAGCCATCTCCTGTACATTCGGCAGAGATTATTTTCTTATGAATTATCAGCGATTCCACGAACGATACATCTTCATTATCAAATAATACTTTCGTGGATCCACATCCTTTAATAGAGAAATTCCCGTTGGACGATACATATTCATAAGAACCTTGTAACTCGTTTCCTATTTTACATAAGAAATGCCCGTTTTCTTCCAACGTGATAAATCCGGCAAATGGCTTCATGTCTTTATAAACCCCATCTGAGATATAGCCTGATAACATCCACGTTCCTGAGATGGATACATTGCCAGATCTGCTTATTGGTGACACTAAGTCATCATTGTCATCACTATTACTGCATGACAGCAGCGAAAAGGCCATAACTGCCATTAACAGAAGAACCCCATAAAATTGCTTCTTTTTCATCATCATTGTGTTTTATTTGTAAATTAAATAGTCTGCATCTTGGTAACTCACTACCCTTATAACATTGTAACATCAGAAATCTTGCAGTAGTAAGCAACATATTTAACGTTTTTTTAAGTAATAACTTGGCAGTAGTAAATCTGTGCATTTATTAATTTTTTGCCAGAAAAATGACGGGGTTTGCAAAATATTATTTACCTTTGCCAGAAAAAAGAGTAAGACTATGAAGAAAGTACGCATTATTTTGCTGAGTGTAATGATGTCAGCCAGCATGCTGTGCCAGGCACAGGACTACAACATTCCCTACGTGTCAATCCAAGAAATTGCCAACGTGTGGGACAAAACTTCTATGTGCACCCTTGGTAACCGCGAAAAGGCCAACATCAAGAGTTATTTCCTGACCTTTGCCTCCACCTTTCCCAATGATTTCTTCCATGAGGTGCTGGGCAAGATGATGGGGCTGGAGAGTTACAACATTGGAAATTTCGTGTGCGACACGAAGAACGGCTACCTGAGGGCGACTTACCTGGCGCAGATAGAGAGCCACTTGCAGATGTGCTACTGGCGCTGCAACGACGGCACGCGGCTCATCGGCGTGGTGCTGCAGGGCTGCACAGAGGCGCTCATCGACCCTGACTTCGACGGCGACGAGGAGCCCCATTGTACTAACCTGTTGTTTTTCTATAAGTTAACGGAGTACAGCTGCTGGGACACCCCTATGTCGCTGAAGGCGGCCTGCGGGCGTGACTTCCACCTGTACGACTACGACATTGAGCTGCCTCAGGTGGGCAAGGACATTCTGCTGAAAGCAAACGGCAACAACAAGCAGGCCAAGAGCTACCGGCTGAAGTGGAACGGCAACGGCTTCAACGTGACGGGGCTGTAAAAGGCAAAGAAAACGGTATCAGAGACAATATCAACATTTGGAGATAATGAACAACTGGAAAAACTGGATACTGGCCACTACCCTCGCCTTCTGTGGCCTGAGCCTGACAACCATTTATGGCAAGGCTGTCGCTGCCGGCAAACCTGTAGTACAGAATGTTAACGACACAACACACCAAGACCGCATCAGACCGCCATACCTTGTGGCAGGCGACAAGGTGGCATTAATCTCGCCGTCGTACTTCACCCCGATGGAGAACGTGGAGAAGACCGCCGACGTGTTGCGCTCATGGGGGCTGGAGCCTGTCATCGGGCCGAACGTCGGCAAGGTCTATGAGAACAAATATGCCGGGACCCTCGACGAACGGCTCAGCGATTTGCGCTGGGCGCTCAACAGCCCTGACATCAAGGCCGTCATCTGCAACCGGGGCGGCTACGGCAGCATTCACCTTATTGACCAACTGACACTCGACGAGCTGCGGGCCCACCCCAAGTGGCTCAGCGGCTTCAGCGACATCAGCACGCTGGGCGGACTGCTGAGCCGTGCCGGCGTAATGAGCATTCACGGCACCATGAGCTCGTTCCTGGCTAAGGGCGGAGAAGACCAGACAAGCACCCTGCTGCGCGACCTGCTGATGGGCAAGGTGCCACGCTACGAACTGCCCCCGCACCCCCAGAACATCACGGGTCGGGCCAACGGCACGCTGGTGGGCGGCAACCTCTGCACGATAGCCCCCAACGTCCGTTCGCAGGCTGACGCCACGATGGACAAGGACCTGATTCTCTTCATCGAGGAGGTGGAAGAGCCCATGCGCAACATTGACCGCCAGTTTACCGTCTTGGCCATGAACGGCGTGCTCGAACGTTGCAAGGGCGTCATACTCGGTGAGTTTACCGACTGCGGCAAGGAGTTCGAATACGAGAGCGTGGAGGCCATGCTGCACGAACGACTCGCAAAGTATAACATACCCGTTCTGTGCGGATTCCCGGGCGGACACGACAAGGTTAACCTGCCGCTCGTCATGGGTGCGCCCGTCACCCTTGACGTACGGACCGACGGAGCCACCCTGCAGTTCGACATCGACGGCGAACAACAGACCGTCAGCTACACAGAGCCCCCCGTAGTGCCCTGCCCCACCGACGACAGCAGCCAGTTTGTGACGCTGACCGACGCCGTGCCCGACGCCATTCTGGAGATACGCTACTTTGGCACCTACAACTTCGTGGGCACCCGAATAGACGGGTACGAGGAGCCAACAGCCCTGCTGACCAAGAAGGCCGCCGAGGCACTGAAGGCCGTCAGCGACGACGTGATGGCACAAGGCTACCGACTGAAAATCTACGATGCCTACCGTCCGCAGAAGGCCGTTGACCACTTCGTGCGCTGGGCATCCGACCTTACTGACACGAAGATGAAGCCCTACTTCTACCCGGACTTAAACAAGAACGTGCTCTTCAAGCAGGACTACATCGCCGAAAAGAGTGGTCACACACGCGGCTCTACCGTCGATCTGACGCTCTTCAACATGAAGACCGAGAAAGAAGTGGATATGGGTGGTACCTTCGACTGGTTCGGCCCTGAGAGTCATCCCGACTTCTGCGGCAATCCCGAGACCGGCAAATACACAGGCAACAACCGCAAGTTGCCTGCAGGCCGCAGCATCACTGCCAAGCAGTTCGCCAACCGCATGATTCTGCGCCGCGCCATGCTTGCCCACGGATTCAAGCCCATCGGCTCAGAATGGTGGCACTTCACCCTGCGCGACGAGCCGTTCCCCAACACCTACTTCACCTTCCCCGTCAGGCAGCTAAGCAAATAAAACAAACATTTCGCGGAATTTGCCAACTCCGCTTTACATTATGATAGGTAGTACGCAAAAATTATTTAAATTATGATTGGCGAATAGCGAATTATGAATTAATTATTGTAACTTTGCGTCCAGTTTAAACAACGAAAATAGTCAAATTGTAAAATAGTAAATAGTAAATTAACGTTATGACAATTAATGAAATGAACTTTGCCGGTAAGAAGGCAATCGTGCGCGTTGACTTCAACGTGCCCTTAGACGAGAATGGTAAGATAACCGATGACACCCGCATTCGCGGTGCCCTGCCCACGCTGAAGAAGATTCTGGCTGACGGTGGTGCTGTCATCATCATGAGCCACATGGGCAAGCCCAAAGGTAAGGTGGATATGAAGAAGTCGCTGGGTCAGATTCGCGAGGCCGTAGAGAAGGCTCTGGGCGTTCCCGTAGCCTTTGCCCCCGACTGCGCCAAGGCTCAGGAGCAGGCAGCTGCCCTGAAGATGGGCGAGGCTCTGCTGTTGGAGAACCTCCGCTTCTATCCTGAAGAGGAAGGCAAGCCCGTAGGCGTTGAGAAGGGTACCCCCGAATACGACGAGGCCAAGAAGGCCCTGAAGGTCAGACAGAAGGAGTTTGCCAAGACACTGGCTTCTTACGCTGACTGCTACGTGATGGACGCCTTCGGTACTGCTCACCGCAAGCACGCTTCTACCGCCGTTATCGCTGACTACTTCGATGCTGACTCCAAGATGCTCGGCCTCCTGATGGAGAAGGAAGTAAAGGCTGTTGACAACGTGCTGTCGAACATCAAACGTCCGTTCGTTGCCATTATGGGTGGTTCGAAGGTTTCCAGCAAGATTGGTATCATTGAGAACCTGCTCGGCAAGGTTGACAAGCTCATCCTCTGCGGCGGTATGACCTACACCTTCGCAAAGGCTCACGACGGCGAGATTGGTAATTCTATCGTCGAGCTCGACAAGCTGGACGTTGCCCTGGGCGTTGAGGAGCTGGCCAAGAAGAACGGCGTTGAGCTCGTGCTGGGCAGCGACTGTACCGCTACCAACGGCCTTGACTTCGACACGATGACCGTAAAGCCCGGTTCTGAAATCATCAACTGCCCGGCCAACAAGGTTCCCGCCGGATTCGAGGGTGTTGACGCTGGTCCTGAGAGCCAGAAGGCATTTGCCGATGCCATCAGGGGTGCCAAGACCATTCTGTGGAACGGCCCTGCAGGCGTCTTCGAGTGCGACGACTTCACAGCCGGCAGCCGTGCCATTGGTGAGGCTATTGCCGAGGCTACTGCCAACGGAGCCTTCTCGCTCATCGGCGGTGGCGACTCTGTGGCTTGTGTCAACAAGTTCGGTCTGGCTGACAAGGTAAGCTACATCTCTACCGGCGGTGGCGCTCTGCTGGAGGCCATCGAGGGTAAGGTTCTTCCCGGCGTTGCAGCCATTAAAGGCGAATAATTATTAGGAATAACAAAACTCCCCTTCTCAGCCACGAGGAGGGGAGTTCATCTGTTTTATTAGGAATATGAAAAGATTGTATTTTTCGCTGGTGGTTATTGCATTGACGCTTAGCTCATGCAACACTATTGTGAAAAAGTTTTCAGGACTGACAAGCAACGACTTAACTACCGACAGCGTCGTCTTCAACAAGGATGCCGAACATGCTACCGTACACTTTTACGTTGACTTTCCCACAGACGGTAATGAACTGTTGGTCAATGCCGTACAAGAATACATTAACGAACAACTTGGAGGCACTTACACCGGTAGCCAGACCGAGGCACAACCCATGCTGGACTACTACGGAGCCGAGCAATGGGACAGCCTGAAGGTGGAATACCAGGACATGACGGCCGACGGCGACACCGACTGGATGAGCGACGTGAGCCTCTATGCCGACAAGTCCATCCGCAAGGTCTATGAGACCGAGAAGATTGTCACCTACGTCACCCAGAGCGACATCTATCTGGGGGGAGCGCACGGCATGCAGTACGAATACGGCGTCACCTTCCGCAAGTCTGACGGGCGCAGGTTCGGTTACGACATGATGCGCCAGCTGTATAGCGACGGCTTCTACCAGCTCACCAAGAAGGGTCTGCAGGACTACTTCGGCGAGGCTGGCGTTGATGCCACGCGCGACGAAATGCTGAAGGAATACCTGCTGACCGACGACGACGTGAACGCCCTGTCGCACCCCGTTGCCGACCCTTACATGACCGAACAGGGTGTGCATTTCCTCTATCAGCCCTACGAGATTGCCCCCTATGCAGCCGGTATGCCTGCCTTCACAATTAGTTATGAAGACATCAAGCCCTACCTGACCATTGGGGCACTGAAACTGATTCCATAAAAAGAAGAGAGAAGAAACTTATTTTATTTTTATTCACATCAATAATTTTACATGTTATGAAAAAGATTTTAATGATTTTCGCTGCAGTCCTGCTTACAGCATCTGCAAACGCACAGAACACAGCTGTTACGGCCAACAAGGCTGGCGACAACTGGTACATCGGACTGAACGGCGGCGTAGGCTTCACCCCTACCGTTGAGGGCGACAAGGCCACCAAGTTCAAGGGCCTGGCACCTAACTTAGGCATCCGCTTAGGCAAGAACCTGACCACCGTCTTCGGACTGGCCCTCGAGGGAACCGCCTACTGGAAGACCAACGAGAAATCGTCGTTCTACTCAAAGACATTCATCAACGCTACCGACCTGAAGCTGCTCGGCACGTTCAACCTGAGCAACCTCTTCGCAGGCTATCAGGGCGAGCCCCGTCCGTTTGAGGTAAGCGCTGTGGGCGGCTTCGGCTGGCTGCATGCTTTCGGTGCCCCCACCAGAATGAACCTCGTCACCTCGAAGGTTGGACTCGACTTCACCTTCAACCTGGGTGCTGACAAGGCTTGGCAGCTCTACATCGAGCCCGCCATCGTCTATGGACTGGAAGGCTATGTAGGAAACATGAGCGTCAACAACCGCTTCAAGTACAACATGAACAACGCCATTCTGCAGGCTAACATCGGTGTAAACTACAAGTTCGGCAACAGCAACGGCACTCACAACTACGCTATTTCATCGCTGCGCGACCTGGGTGAGATTAACTCGCTGAACGCCCGCATCAACGAGCTGCGTGCCGACAACGAGCTGAAGGACGGCCGTCTGCTGGAGAGCAGCCGTACCATTGCCGGTCTGGAGGCTCAGGTGGAGGACCTGCAGGCTAAGCTGAAGGCTTGCGAGGAGCGCCCGATGCCCGCTACTACCGTTGTGGTGAAGAAGAACCTGCTGCAGCCCATCGTCATCTTCGGTCAGGGCAAGAGCACCATCGATGCTGCCCAGTATGCCAGCGTAGAGATG
>ONRS01000099.1 GCA_900320255.1 uncultured Prevotellaceae bacterium | reverse complement strand
TGGGAGAAGGTGAAGAACGCCGCCAAGGCCGAGATTGCCCTGCGCCGCGTGCTGAAGGATGAGGGCGCAACAGCCTTCACCACCAACTTCGACGACCTGGGTGATGCTGACATCAATCAGCCCGACTTCGTTGGTTTCGACCAGATTCCCGGTCTGGCCTCTCAGCGCCTGATGGCCGAAGGTATCGGCTTCGGTGCCGAGGGTGACTGGAAGACCGCCTGCCTCTATCGCACGCTGTGGGTCATTCAGCAGGGCATGCCTACAGGTTGCTCGTTCTTGGAGGACTACACGCTGAACTTTGCCGGCGACCGCAGCTCTTGTCTGCAGAGCCACATGCTCGAGGTCTGCCCGCTCATTGCCGTTGACAAGCCCAAACTGGAAGTTCACTTCCTCGGCATCGGCATCCGCAAGCAGCAGACCGCCCGTCTCGTCTTCACGTCGAAGGTAGGCCGCGGCATCAAGGCTACTGTCGTTGACCTGGGCAACCGCTTCCGTCTGATCAGTCAGGAGGTGGAGTGCATTGAGCCGAAGCCCATGCCTAACCTGCCTGTTGCCAGCGCTCTCTGGGTTCCGCAGCCCACATTCGAGATTGGTGCCGGCGCATGGATTCTGGCAGGTGGCACGCACCACAGTGCTTTCTCTTACGACATCACCGAAGAGTACTGGGAGGACTTTGCTGAGATG
The DNA here is from genome assembly GCA_900320255.1 of uncultured Prevotellaceae bacterium. Lineage (GTDB taxonomy): Bacteria > Bacteroidota > Bacteroidia > Bacteroidales > Bacteroidaceae > Prevotella. The sequence continues at coordinate 6,263 of ONRS01000099.1, read as the reverse complement.
CTGGGCATTGAATATGTCAAGATCAACAAGGACACGAAGACCTACGAGTTCAAGCAGCAGCTCAAGAATAATGAGATATACTACATGTTGAACAAAGCACTCCGTTAAACTATGGATATACAGAAAGCAAAACAAACGATTGAAGCCGGTAAGGCCATTCTCGGTATTGAGTTTGGCTCTACCCGCATCAAGGCTGTTCTCATCGACGAGAACAACAAGCCAATAGCACAGGGTGACCACGAATGGGAGAATCAGTTGGTTGACGGTCTCTGGACCTACTCGACGGAGGCCATCTGGTATGGCCTGCAGGACTGTTATGCAGACCTTCGCAAGAGTGTGCAGAACCAATACAACTGCGAGATTGAGGCGCTGGCCGGCATTGGTTTCTCGGCCATGATGCACGGCTACATGGCCTTCGACGAGAAGCAGCAGATACTGGTGCCCTTCCGCACCTGGCGTAACACCAACACAGCACAGGCCGCCGCCGAGCTCTCGAAGCTCTTTAACTACAACATTCCCCTGCGCTGGAGCATCAGCCACCTGTATCAGTGCATTCTGGACAACGAGGAGCACGTGGCCGACATCAAGTACCTGACCACGCTGGCAGGCTATATCCACTGGCAGGTGACAGGTCAGTTCGTACTCGGCGTCGGCGATGCCTCGGGCATGATTCCCGTTGACCCCGCCACGAAGACTTACGACGCCACAATGGTCAAGAAGTTCGACGACCTCGTAGCTCCCAAGGGTTTCTCATGGAAGCTGCTCGACATTCTGCCCAAATCATTAAATGCAGGCGAGAACGCAGGTTTCCTGACACCGGAGGGTGCCAAGAAGATAGACATCAGCGGACACCTGAAGGCAGGTATTCCCGTCTGTCCCCCAGAGGGCGATGCCGGCACCGGCATGGTAGCCACCAATGCCGTGAAGGTTCGCACGGGTAATGTAAGCGCAGGCACATCGTCGTTCTCCATGATTGTACTGGAGAAACCGCTGTCGAAGCCTTACGAGATGATTGACATGGTGACCACGCCCGACGGCAGTCTGGTGGCCATGGTACACTGCAACAACTGTACGAGCGAACTGAACACGTGGGTCAAGATGTTCCGTGAATACGAGTCGATGATAGGTAAGGTGCAGGAGAAGCACATGGTCTATCGCGTGCTCTACACCCACGCCCTGCTTGGCGACCCCGACTGCGGCGGACTTGTGGCCTATAACTACATCTCCGGCGAGCCTGTCACCGGTCTGGCCGAAGGTCGTCCGATGATTGTTCGCAGCCCCGACGACAACTTCACGCTGGCTAACTTCATGCGTGCCCAGCTCTACTCCTCCATTGTCGTGCTGAAGATAGGTAACGACATTCTGCTGAAGGAAGAGAAGATCAAGGTTGACCGCATTACGGGCCACGGCGGACTGTTCAAGACCAAAGGCGTGGGACAGCGTTTCCTGGCTGCCGCCCTTAACACCCCCATCTCAGTGATGGAGACAGCCGGCGAAGGCGGCGCATGGGGTATCGCCCTGCTCTCTGCCTTCCAGGTAAGAAATCCGCAGAAGTTAAATCTGGAGGATTATCTTGAGCAAGTAGTATTTGCAGGTAATAAGGGTACATCGATGGATCCTATTGCCGAGGACGTTGTTGGTTTCGATAAATATACAGAGAACTACAAGCGTTGTCTGCCCGTTGAGCAGTGTGCTGTAGAAAACAAGAAATAACCAAGCAACGCTCTAACTGACAAGCATGAAAAGAACTGCCCTCCTACAGGCAATCATTCTTATATGCAGCATCCAGGCGTTTTCCCAGGAGGGGAAGCCGTGGGTGCTGCGTGCTTTAAACAGTATCGGGACCTACATAGACTCCATGACGGTGAGGGGCATTGACCAGGGCTACATCGAGGTGCCCGAAAAGCCGTGGCAGGTGGTGCTGAAATACAACGCCAACGACATGGACCTGACGGCCACGTCGAAGCTGAGCGCCGAGCACATGGCAGCCAAGGGACTCTACGGCGAGCTGAACTGGGAGTCGGCCTTCAGACCGAAGAGAGCCTCGTCACTCGGTGCCTGGGTAGGCTACCGGGGCTATGGCTTCGGCTACAGTTTCTCGCTCACCCGCACCAACGGGCGCAACTTCTCCATAGGTGCCACGGGCTCGAACTACGGCTTCAACCTGCGAACGCGCAAATTCTCGACCAGCGAGCTGGAGGCGTCGATGTGGGGCTACGACGAGGACGGCGAGCACAGCGAGAACGATGTAGCCGACACGTGGGAACCAATAGACGTGAGAACTACCATCTTTGATGCCTACTACATGCTGAACGGCAAACGCTTCTCGTATGCCGCTGCCTACGACCAGTCGGTCCAGCAGATTCGCTCGGCAGGCTCACTGATGTTTGGCATCATGTGGTACGCGACGTCGCTCGACTATTCCGCACGGCAGAACGCGCTGCTCATCCAGGTGTTGGGCGACATTGGCAAGGTAAAGATTCACGAAGGCAGCATCGGTGTGGGCTATGCCTACAACTGGGTGCCCGTGAAGAACCTGCTCGTCAACGTGACGGCCATGCCCATGCTGGTAGTCTATAACCGCTCGAAGGCCTACTTCTACGAGTCGAACTACGACCTGTTCTTAGAGGAAGGCCAGGTGTCACCGACGGGCAAGAAAGCGGTTCCCGACGATTTGACGTGGCTGGAGGACATTACTCTCGAGGAGCGCGCCACTGAGGTTCGCCATGCCCCAGTGTCGTTCACGTTCGACGCCCGCATGTCGCTCACTTACTACATGAACCGATACTACCTCTCTGTATTTGGACAGTTGAACCACTTCCGCAACACCATTGACGACAACAAGGTGCGGCTGACCGACTGGTACGTCAACGCATCGTTAGGTTTCAGATTTTAATCACTCTATTTAAATATGAAAAAGTTACTACTGTTATCGGCTGTCGCACTGACGACCGCCCTGACGGCATCAGCACAGGATGTCGTAGCCACTATTCATGCCGACCAAGGCAAGAACATTATTAATAAGGAGATATACGGCCAGTTCTCGGAACACCTCGGCAGCTGCATCTACGGCGGGCTGTGGGTGGGCGAAAACTCCCCCATTCCCAACATTCAGGGCTACCGCAAGGACGTGTTCGAGGCCCTGAAGGCCCTGAAGGTGCCCGTGCTGCGCTGGCCGGGCGGCTGCTTTGCCGACGATTACCACTGGATGGACGGCATAGGCCCGAGAGAGAAGCGCCCGTCACTGCGCAACAACAACTGGGGCGGCACCATCGAGGACAACTCCTTCGGTACCCACGAGTTCCTGAACCTCTGCGAAATGCTGGGCTGCGAGCCCTACATCAGCGGCAACGTGGGCTCGGGCACGGTGAAGGAGATGGCCCAGTGGGTGGAGTACATGACCAGCGACGGTGACACGCCGATGGCCCGTCTGCGCCGGCAGAACGGCCGCGACAAGGCGTGGCACGTCAAGTACTTCGGCATAGGCAACGAGGCCTGGGGCTGCGGCGGCAACATGACGCCCGAATACTACAGCAACGAGTACCGCAAGTTCAACACCTACCTGCGCGACCAGGGCGAGAACCGCCTCTACCGCATTGCGTCGGGGGCCTCTGACTACGACTATAACTGGACGAAGGTGCTGATGGAGCAGATTGGCAACCGGATGCAGGGCGTGTCGCTGCACTACTACACCTGCTCCGGTTGGGAAGGCTCGAAGGGCTCGGCCATCAACTTCGACAACGACCAGTACTACTGGGCACTGGGCAAGTGCCTGGAGATTGAGGACGTCATCAAGAAGCACAAGGCCATCATGGACGAGAAGGACCCCGAGGGCAAGGTTGGCCTGCTGGTCGATGAGTGGGGAACATGGTGGGACGAGGAGCCGGGCACCATTCCCGGTCACCTCTATCAGCAGAACGCCCTGCGCGATGCCTTCGTGGCCGCACTCTCGCTCAACGTGTTCCACAAATACACCGACCGCGTGAAGATGGCCAACATCGCCCAGGTGGTGAACGTGCTGCAGTCGATGATTCTGACTGACCAGGAGGGCACGGGCCACATGGTGCTGACGCCGACGTACCACGTCTTCGAGATGTACACCCCGTTCCAGGAGGCTACCTGGCTCCCACTCGACCTTGAGAGCGAGGTGATGCAGGTAAGCAAGGCCTACTTCAAGGAGAAGGCCAACGCCCGCGACGCCGGCTACCGTCCCTGTCCGCTGCTCTCGGCCTCGGCCGCCAAGACTCAGGACGGCGGCATCGTGCTGGCCGTCACCAACGTCAGCTTAGACAAGGACCAGACCATCGACTTCCGTCTCGACGGCTACACGGCCAAGGCGGTCAGCGGCCGCATACTTACCTCGAAGCGCGTTGACGACTACAACGACTTCCAGCACCCTGACAAGGTGGCACCGCGTGAGTTCAAGGATGCCAAGCTGAAGAAGAACGTGCTCACCGTGAAAGTTCCTGCGAAGAGCCTCGTGGTTTTGACGTTACATTGATGTAATGTACTTTCCACCCCCGTAGGAAACGGCATTACACGCGTGTAATGTACTTTCTCGACCCATGGAAACGGCATTACACGCGTGCAATGTAATTTCCCGACCCATGGAAACGGCATTACACGCGTGCAATGTACTTTCCCGACCCATGGAAACCGTTTCAATGAAAAAGGGGAATGAAGAATGAACAAAGCAATCAATAAAAAACGTTAAATAAGCAGTTGGCGGTAGCAAATTCTTTATTCTTCATTCATCATTCTTCACTAAAAATTCGTAACTTTGCCGATACTTGTGAAAACAACTCTAATTTATTAATAAAAACTTATAATATGAACGACAACAAGACAATGAATCGCGCAGCCGACAACATCCGTATCCTGGCTGCTGCAATGGTTGAAAAAGCTAAGTCTGGCCACCCCGGCGGTGCCATGGGCGGTGCTGACTTTATTAACACGCTCTACAGCGAATTCCTGGTCTATGACCCCGAGAACCCCAACTGGGAAGGACGCGACCGCTTCTTTCTCGACCCCGGCCACATGGCTCCGATGCTCTACAGCCAGCTCTGCCTCATCGGCAAGTACGAGCTGGAGGACCTGAAGAACCTGCGCCAGTGGGGCTCAGTGACCCCCGGTCACCCCGAGCGTGAGCTGGCCCGCGGCATCGAGAACACCTCTGGTCCCCTCGGACAGGGTCACACCTTTGCTGTTGGTGCTGCCATCGCAGCCAAGTTCCTGAAGGCTCGTCTGGGCAACGTCATGAACCAGACCATCTACGCTTACATCTCTGACGGTGGCGTACAAGAGGAGATTTCGCAGGGTGCAGGCCGCATTGCCGGTAACCTGGGACTCGATAACCTCATCATGTTCTACGACGCCAACGACATCCAGCTCTCTACCAAGACCGAGGTGGTGACCTCTGAGGACACCGCCAAGAAGTACGAGGCATGGGGCTGGTACGTGCAGAAGATTGACGGTAACGACGTTGACCAGATTCGTGAGGCTATCAAGAAGGCACAGGCTGAGAAGGAGCGCCCGTCGCTGATTATCGGCCACTGCGTCATGGGCAAGGGTGCCCGCAAGGCTGACGGCAGCAGCTACGAGAGCAACTGCGCTACCCACGGTGCTCCCCTCGGCGGCGACAACTTCGTGCAGACGATGAAGAACCTGGGCGCTGACCCCGAGAACCCGTTTGTCATCTTCCCCGAAGTAGCTGAAATGTATGCTAAGCGCCGCGAGGAGCTGAAGAAGATTTGCGCCGAGCGCTACGCCGAGAAGGCTGAGTGGGCCAAGGGTCACCCCGAGCAGGCTAAGCTCATGGAGGAGTGGTTCTCTGGCAAGGCTCCGAAGATTGACTGGTCGAAGGTGGAGCAGAAGGCCGGCGCCGCTACGCGTGGTGCATCGGCTACCGTACTGGGTGCGCTGGCTGAGCAGGTGCCCAACATGATTTGCGCTTCTGCCGACCTGAGTAACTCAGACAAGACTGACGGTTTCCTGAAGAAGACTCACAACTTGGTGAAGGGCGACTTCAGCGGTGCCTTCTTCCAGGCTGGTGTGGCTGAGCTCACCATGGCCTGCTGCTGCATCGGTATGGCGCTGCATGGTGGTGTCATCCCCGCCTGCGGCACGTTCTTCGTGTTCTCTGACTACATGAAGCCCGCCGTCCGCATGGCTGCGCTGATGGAGCTGCCCGTGAAGTTCATCTGGACCCACGACGCATTCCGCGTTGGTGAGGACGGTCCTACCCACGAGCCCGTTGAGCAGGA
>ONRS01000146.1 GCA_900320255.1 uncultured Prevotellaceae bacterium | reverse complement strand
CCAGGCTCCCTGAAGGCTGCGGGTTAGTAATCTGTTCTACACCTGTGGACATAAAAAACGTGGAGCCAGTCCTGTTGCCCGTTCCACTGCATAAGGCTCTCGCATTGCCCGATTGATCGAAACGAACAACGCAGAAAGCCCCCACGCAGAATGTTATAGTGATACCCATACAGTTATAGAAATGGCTTATGAGCCATCCTATGCGCATAATATGGGCTGTCTATAAACATCCCAAGGGGCGTCCCCGTTGCCTTGTTTTTGACCAATCGTTCGAATTTGCGAGATTCTATGCAGTCAAAACCAAAGCGTCAGAAAACGCCTATGTCCATGATGTCTGTCCCCATCCCTTCCGCCGGGCCTAAAGCTCAGCTTCTGCGCGGGAACTTCTGCAAAGATACAAATAAATTCTTATTTATTGCACATCAAGGTATAATTTAAAATTATTTTAACCCTTAGCAATTCGTAAAGTTGATAAATGGACCACACAGTACGGACAAAATGGAGCAGCGGGCGTACTGGGAGTACACGTATAGAAACACGCGAGTATTCCTATGGAAACACTGCAGTATATTACTATTCATACTACAGTGAATGAGGGATTTACCAAAGGAAGTGACGGTGTTTACCAGTCGTAATGGCGTTCGTAGGAATCAAAACCAAGGTGCTGCAAGCCTAAATCCTTCAGCACTGATACGATAACCTCTATGTCCTGGGGCGTGCAAAGCCTCTCCCCTCGCCTGCGCTCAAAGTAACCTGTACGTCCGAAGTGTTCCTGCAGACGATTCATAAATACCCGGTACTGACGTGGAAGCATCTCCTCCTTCATGGCCGCAAAGCCACGGGCAAACACTTGTGGCTCATCAGAACGGTAGAACTCACACTGCGCTGACGGCTGAGTCAACAAGGGGTTCACGATTCTGACTGTCTTTTCACTCTTACTGAGCATCTGTCTTGCCTTCTGACGCAGGCAATGCCCACCTACGGGGCAGTCCGTTTCCATACAGAGGGGATAGCCTGTAGGCACGTCAAAAATGTCGTTATTCATTGTTTGCTGTTTTGGGGTATTTTTCTAACAAATCTGAAGCATATTCTTTAAGGGTTCCTTCCTGATGTCGCTGCCACGTCTGATGCACATCAGTCAGCACTCTATCCAACCGCTTGGCTCCGAAATAATAGTCCAGCCACTGCAAGATGGCCTGTCTCGGCCAGTTTTCAATGCCTACGCGTCGGGCCATGTGGCCTACCAGCTTCGCTTCAAAATACACTATCAGGACGCTATAAGCTTCATTACGGCTCGTGTTATACTGTTTCATATAATGACGAATAAATTCGCCGAAGTAGCGGTCGAACAGGTACGGGGTGTCGCATACTAAAACCAACTCTTCATAAATACGCCGCACAGCATCTATATGAGGCGTTATATGGAACTTCGGCACATTACTGGCGAGCAGCACATGCATGTCGATGCCTTTGAGATGCTGCCGCTGATTCTCCGAGATTTTGTCACGGTCGTTGTCATTGGCCAAGGCATTAGCCTTACAGTAGAATATTTCATAGGGAATGGCCGGTTCCTCTATCTCCTGACTATCCGTAGGCACGAAACGGTCTCTTACAAGGGGTGACATAAATGCCTCCATCTTGTGAGTCTCCTTGTTCCGGACAATGCGGAATGCCTCGGAGCGCTCAATCAGTTCGGTAAGTTCCGAATCCTGCTTGAATCCGAGTGCCGAGCGAAGCTTGTTGAAGTGGTTGCTGGTATAGGCCAGTGTCACCTCGTCTATATACTCAACAGCCCCGTCGAAGAGATACTTAATCTTGCCTATGTCGGTCCACGACAACTTCTTGGCCCGCCAGTGCCTGTTATAGCTGCGGGCACTGGTTGCGGCAATCGCTAAGTCGTTCTTATGTATCATCATTAATAAATAATTTTATTTATATCTTCGGTGTGCCTACGACGGCACACCTCTTTGATTTCGATTTATGTATATATTTAGGCCCTATTTATAGGAATAGGGCCTGTATGGAATACAGGCATTAAAGAGAAGTTCGGTATTTCCCGACAGCCATTACTTATGCAAAGGTACACATTTCTATTGGAACTACCAAATAATTTCGACAATATATTTGTTCAAGAAACTGAAATAAATCATAATTTATTTTGTAGTTAGCTTTGTTTGCACTACCTTTGCCCTTCAAATAAAGAAAAAAGTATGATGAAACGACGGATATTGCTATTATTGGTGGGGTGCCTGCTGGCAGGCATGGCAAGCGCACAGGAGCTGCAAGCCAAGATCAACATCAACCACAGCCAGATACAGGGCACGGACGAGAGCATCTGGGAGAACCTGCAACAGACGCTGGAGCAGTTTGTCAACGAACGCCAGTGGACCGCCATGCAGTTTCAGAAGAACGAGCGCATACAGTGCAGCTTCAACATTACCGTGACCAAGTATAACCGCGACGACAACCGATTCACGTGTACCGCCCTGATTCAGGCCAACAGGCCCGTCTATAACTCGGCCTATACCACTACCCTGTACAACAACACGGACAAGAGCTTCGACTTCGACTTCGCTCAGTTCGACCAGCTGAACTTCAACGACGAGATGGTCGATAACCAGCTGACGGCACTCTTCGCCTACTACGCCTACCTCATCATCGGGCTCGACTTAGACAGTTTCTCGCCTATGGGCGGCACCGAGATTCTGCAACAATGCATGAACCTGGTGAACAACGCGCAAGACCTGGGGTTCGCAGGGTGGAAAGCCTTTGAGGACAGCCGTAACCGCTTTGCCATCATCAACGACTATTTAGAGGAGTCGCTCAAACCCTTCCGTCAGCTGCAGTACGACTACTACCGTAACGGACTGGACGAGATGGCCAACAATGCCGACCGCGGCAGAACGAACATCAGCGCTGCCCTGCAGGACAATCTGAAGGCGGCCCACGACAACAAGCCGCTCAGCCTGCTACCGCAAATCTGGACGGACTACAAGCGCGACGAGCTGGCCAACATCTACAAGGGCAAGGGCACACAAAAGGAGAAGGAGGCCATTTACGAGCTGCTCTTCTCCATCAACGCCGCCCAGAACAACGCCTGGGAACTGATTAGGCAGTAAGCGTGGAGGGTGGAGAGTTGAGCGTTGAGCGATGAGGGTTGAGCGTGGAGCGATAGCCTTAGACCTTTGACCTTCGACCTTAGACCTTCTCCCTTTGACCTTAGACCTCCTCCCTTTGACTTTAAAATTAAACAAAGTATGCTGAAACAACTATACATAAAGAACTACGCACTCATTGATACGCTCGACATTGAGCTGCATCCCGGGTTCTCGGTCATTACCGGTGAGACGGGTGCAGGCAAGAGCATCATACTGGGCGCTATCGGTCTGCTGCTGGGGCAGCGGGCTGACTCGAAGGCCATCAAGCCTGGCTGTGAGAAATGCCAGATGGAGGCTCACTTCGACATTTCACGCTACGAAATGCAACCCTTCTTCGAGGAGAACGACATAGACTACGATGCCACTGACTGCATATTGCGCCGCGAACTGACGGCACAGGGCAAGAGCCGCGCCTTCATCAACGACACACCCGTATCGTTGGCACAAATGAAGGAGCTGGGCGAACGGCTCGTCGATGTTCACTCGCAACACCAGAACCTGCTGCTCAACAAGCAGGACTTCCAGCTGAGCGTGGTTGACATCATAGCAGGAAGCCCCAAGCAACTCACGGAATACCAGCAGGCCTTCGCCAGCTACCAGCAGCTGCAACACCAGCTGAACGACCTGCGGGAGAGCATAGAGCGCAACCGCGACAATGCCGACTTCCTGCAGTTCCAGTACAACGAGCTGAGCCATGCGAACCTCTCGGCTGGTGAACAAGAGGAACTGGAGCAGCAACAGGACACCATGTCGCACTCGGAGGACATCAAAAGTGCCCTCTATGAGGCCGACAACGCCCTGCAGGCCGAAGTGACGGGCATAGTGGGACAGCTGAAGAGCGCCTACAACGCCCTGCATGGCATTGAGAAGGTGCTGCCTGCAGCCGGCGAACTCTCAGAACGCATGGACAGCTGCTACATTGAGCTGAAGGACATGGCACAGGACATCAGTTCGCTGTTGGAAGACGTTGACTTCGACCCTGCAGAGCTGGATGCTGTCAACAACCGTCTGGACCGCATCTATGACCTGCAGAAGAAGTACCATTGCGACAACGTGGAAGCACTCATTGCTCGTCAGGAGGAGCTGAAGACGCAACTTGCCAACATTGAGAACAGCGACGAGGCGCTGGCCGACCTACAGGCAAAATGTGAACAGCAGAAAGACAAGTGCCGGCAACTGGCTGACGCACTGACCACCCTGCGCAGCAAGGCCGCCAAACAAATAGAGCGGCAGATGCAACAACGACTGGTGCCATTAGGCATGCCGAACGTGCGCTTTGCCGTACAGGTGGAACGCACGGAGCTGAACCGTAACGGTCAGGACAAGGTGTCGTTCCTCTTTAGTGCTAACACCTCTACCCCACTCCAACCGGTGTCGCAGGTGGCATCGGGTGGTGAGATAGCCCGCGTCATGCTGGCCCTGAAGGTGATGATTAGCGGAGCCGTGAAGCTGCCCACCATCATCTTCGACGAGATAGACACCGGCGTGAGCGGAAAGATAGCCGAAAGCATGGCGCAGATGATGGAGGAGATGGGGCTGGGTGGCCGACAAGTCATCAGCATCACCCACCTGCCGCAAATAGCTGCCCTCGGTCAGCACCACTACAAGGTTAGCAAGGAAGAGACAGCACAGGGCACCACCAGCCGCATGCAACAGCTAAGCGACGACGAGCGTGTGAGCGAGATTGCCCAGATGCTGAGTGGCAGCGACGTGAGCGAGGCTGCCATCAGCAATGCGAAGGAACTATTGAAATTAAAGAATTAAAGATTTAAAGAATTGAATACGATATGGAATTGAAACAATGGGATATGGTGAGAAAACTGGTGTGGGTTTTGCCCCTATGTCTATTTACGTTCTTACCCTCAGCAGCGCAGAGTTGGGCCTCAAAGGCTGCCAAGTCGGTCTTCACGCTGAAGACGTTTGACCAAAGCGGGAACCTGCTGGGCAGTACCAACGGCTTCTTCGTCAGCGAAGAGGGCGATGCCGTCAGCTGCTTCACACCCTTTGCCGGTGCTGTCAGGGCTGTGGTCATTGATGCCTCAGGCAAGGAGTTGCCCGTAGAGTACATGCTGGGTGCCAACGAGATGTACGACGTAGCCAAGTTCCGCGTCAGCGGCAAGAAGCTACAACCCCTGACGCTGGCCTCCATGAATGCCGCAACAGGACAGCAGGCATGGCTACTGCCCTACTCGGTCAAGAAACCGACACCCGTAAACGGACAAGTTGACAAGGCTGAGACCTTCCAGGAACAGTACGCCTACTACACGGTGAAGATGCAGATGCCCGACAACTGCGTGGGCTGTCCGCTGCTGAACGACAACGGCGAGGCCATAGGACTCATGCAGCAGCCCGCACAACAGGGTGCCGACCAAAGCTATGCCATCAGCGTACGCTTCATTACCGACATGAAGATTAGCGGACTGAGCCTGAACGATGCCGCCCTGCAGAAGACAAAGATTAAGATGGCCATGCCCGACGCACAGGATGAGGCCACGCTCATGATGATGATGGCCGCCACAACGATGGACTCCATTGGCTATGCCGGCGTCATCAACGATTTCATTGCCAAGTTCCCCAATGCTGAGGAAGGCTATATTAACCGTGCACAGCTGGCCTTCAACGGTCTGAACTTCGCTGCCGCTGCCGCTGACATGCAACAAGCCATCAGTATAAGCGACCCGAAGGACAACGCCCACTTTGCCTACGCCCGCATGATTTACCAGAAAGAGGTCTATGCAAGTGATGTTCCCTTTGCCGAGTGGAGCCTCGACAAAGCTGCCCAGGAGGTGAAGTCAGCATGCGACATCAACCCCATGCCAACCTATCAGCACCTGCTGGCTCAGATTCTCTTTGCGCAGAAGAAGTATGACGAGGCGCTCAGCCTGTTCAAGCAGTTAGACAACACCGACCTGAAAGGTGCAGAAATCTATTATGAGACAGCCCGCTGCTACGAGATGAAGGGTGACACCGTGCAGATGCTTGCCCTGCTCGACAGCGCCGTCAACGTCTATTCCAAGCCCTACCTGAAAGAGGCAGCTCCCTATCTGCTGGCCCGTGCCACAGCTCGCATGGATGCAGGCAAGAACCGTCTGGCCGTGCAGGACCTGAATGAATATGAGAACCTGAACCCTACAGGGCTGAATGCCAACTTCTACTATCTGCGTGAACAGGCAGAGGTGGCTGGCCGACAGTTCCAGCAGGCATTGAACGACATCACCAAGGCTACCGAAATGGAGCCCAATGAAGCCATCTACCATGCAGAGAAATCGTCGTTAGAGTCGAGAGTTGGCATGTACGACGAAGCCATCAAGTCGGCCCGCGAGTGCATACGTCTGGCTCCCGGTGAGAGCGACGGCTACCTGCTGTTGGGGCTGGCACTCTGTCAGAAAGGCAATAAAGCAGAAGGCCTCCCGCAGTTGCAGAAGGCCAAGGATATGGGTAATGCTCAGGCTGATGCACTGATAGCGCGATACCGTTAAGACAGTTGGGTGACAGGTGTTAAGTTAGAAGACAGGCGGTTCGCCACTGAATGACTCGAATGGCATGTCAGAAGGAGGCTGCTCGTCTGTATCATTGAGTCGGCTGCCACGTATTTCGCCACCTTCTTCAGGACGCATGGGACGCAGACGAGAGTTTTCGGGATTCTCAAAGCGGGTCAGTTCCTTGCGGAAGGTCAGCACCACTGTGTCAGTAGCACCCTTACGGTGCTTGGCAATGATAATCTCTGCCTTACCGCGCAAGTCATTGCCGTGGTCATCCTCCTTGAAGCCGTAGTACTCCGGGCGGTGCACGAAGATGACCATATCAGCATCCTGCTCAATGGCACCTGACTCACGCAGGTCGCTCAGTTGCGGACGCTTACCCTCGTTACCTTCACGATTCTCCACGCCACGGTTCAACTGCGAGAGTGCCAGGATGGGAATGTCCAGTTCCTTGGCCAGTCCCTTCAGCGAGCGGGAGATGGTGGAAACCTCCTCCTGACGACTGGAGAAGCGCATGCCGTTGGCATTCATCAGCTGCAGGTAGTCAATCATAATCAGCTTTACGCCATGCTCACGTACCAGTCGGCGGGCCTTGGTGCGTAACTCAAAGACCGAGAGGCCTGGCGTATCATCGACAAACAGCGGAGCCCCCAACAGGATGGGCAGGCGCTTGTCCAAGCGTTCCCACTCGTCGGGCTGCAACTGTCCGTTCAGAATCTTCGAACCGGCAATCTCACAGCAGTTCGATATCAGACGGTTCACTAACTGCACATTACTCATTTCGAGCGAGAAGAACGCAACGGGCACATGCTGGTCGGCAGCTATGTTACGAGCCAGTGAGAGAGCAAAGGCCGTCTTACCCATAGCGGGACGTCCGGCAATAATCACGAGGTCAGAGTTCTGCCAGCCACTGGTGAGGTCGTCCAACTTGTGATAACCCGTAGAAATACCCGTCAGACCGTCCTTATTCTCGGCTGCCTTCTGAATCACTTCAACAGCCGTTTTAATAACGGGGTCTATCTGCGTGTAGTCCTTCTTCATGTTACGCTGCGAGAGCTCGAAGAGGCTGCCTTCGGCATGCTGCATCAGTTCGTCAATGTTGGTCGTCTCGTCGAAGGCATAAGTCTCAATGTCTCCGGCATAGGAAATGAGCTGACGGGCCAGCGACTTCTGCGCCACGATGCGGGCATGATACTCAATGTTAGCCGACGAGGCAATACGCGAAGTGAGTTCCGATATATAGACCGGACCACCCACCTGCTCCAGCGTACCATTCTTGGCTAACTGTTCGGTCACGGTGAGCACATCGACGGGTTTCTCCTCCATGCTGAGGTCACGAATGGCTGAATACACCATCTGGTTCCGGGGCTCATAGAAACTCTCAGGCCGCAGTATCTCACACACTACAGCGTATGCGTCCTTGTCAATCATCAGCGCACCCAGCACTGCCTTCTCCACCTCAGGAGCCTGAGGCTGTAAACGTCCTAACTCTTTATCGACGGGTAGCGGCTTGCGCGGCTTACGATTGTTGTTATTTTGTTCTGCCATATTTATTCAACACAATTTTATATGTATCTTTGTATTTTTGGAAAGAAAAGCAATTCTTCTTTATATGAAGGCTGTTCGGAGGATTGAGAGAAATTCGGGTTACGATTTGGAGACCGTTCTCAATTCTACGCTCTGCTACAAATTGCATTCAATGAACACCCGACGAAGAGCCACCAGCCGTTTTTGTGACTCATCATCGGGTGCAAAGGTACAACAAAATTCTGAGATAACCAAACAATTCGCTTGTTTTAACCTCTTGCGGTAGTTTCGGCAAGATGAAACGAATAAAGTTGGTTTCCTTCACCAAACATCAGGCATCCATCCTGACCGTTTGACGAAGATACGATCTGTAGTCTGTGACGGTTGCCCGGTGGTGGGAGGGGAATATCCATTTATTTTCGTTGTGTACTTTAGTCTGTTGTGAAATTGCAATAGGCAATGCCTGACCTTTTTTCGCCAGACACAGTATATTCCTTGCCGATGCGATATGCTCTGCCTTGCTCGAAGTCGTACATGTCGGGCCGTATGTGGATGGTGAAGTGGCGGGATGCGTGGGCAGCGAGTTCATAGCCGATTGAAGGGAAGGCATAGACAGCCCCGTCCTTCCTCGGTTTGATGGACAGAGTCTCCCACTTGCCGTTTACCCGATGTTCATCACCATATTCGCCAATGCCTTGCGCATAAGAAACATCTATGACGTTCAGACAGCCATCTCCTGGATCAAATGAGATCTGAGCCGTTCCGAATGTCGCTGCTGACAGCATGGCCAACAGGAACAGGAATCGT
>ONRS01000075.1 GCA_900320255.1 uncultured Prevotellaceae bacterium | reverse complement strand
GGGAAGTTCGATAATGAATTGAGCGTACTTTGATAATGAATTGATGCAAGTTCGACGATAAAAGTTGGTAAGATTTATCGTCAAAGTCCGCTCGTTTTATCGTCAAAGTCCGAACGTTTTATCGTCAAAGTCCAATCAATTCATCGGCAAAGCCAGAACGAAATCCGTTCGCAGAAGCAGATTTCTACTTTTCGTCAGCTTTACACAGCACGGTGTTTGGTTAAGCCAAGCCCCGTCCAAAGTGGGAGCTTGGCCCGTCCAAAGTGGGAGTTAGGCCCGTCCAAAGTGGGAGCTTGGACGGTTCTCTCCGGTACAGCACGCCCGTGCTGAATATCAAGCACGCCCGTGCTGAATATTAAGCACGCTCGCGCTGAACATTAAGCACGGCCGTGCTGTACTTAGTTTTCTGCTGACTTTATATAATGGTTAATGCCTGTTATTAACAGTGCAAAGGTACGAATAAGTGAGGACAATGCAAAACAAAATACGAACTTTTTGTTTTGGCGACCAATATTTCACCCACTTTTTGCGGCGTCAGGTGATGGCCATCAGCAGCTTTATGGTATTGCTCCACGGCCGGGCGAGAAGGATATCACTTCACACTAATATGTCCTGTCTCGCTGATGGTGATGGGGCTGCCCTTGATGTCGGAGAGGGTGAGGTTGCGAATTTCGCGTGCTACGCTGTTGGCAGCGTCAAGACGCGGTCCCTTGCCCTTCTGCTGGATGAAGGAGTGGATCTGCCCTTCCAGGAAACGGCCGTCGGAGGTTATCTTGATTTCCACAACAGGGGCGTAACCCGTTACTCCCGTCAGGTTCATGCCGTAAGGTGTGCAGAAATTGCCGAGGCTATAGGCAATGAAGCGTCCGTTATAGACCTCCATGCAACGCACGACATGAGGCCCGTGGCCATAGACGATGTCGGCTCCGTTGTCAATGCAGAAGTGGGTAAACGTGCGCAGGTCGCCACGGTCTTCGCCCAGGAAGAACTCATGTCCCTGGGGCAGATGGGTGTGGGTACGGCCCTCGGCTCCACCGTGGAAGGACACGATGAGGATGTCGCACTTAGGGCGCAGGTCGTCAAGAATGGCCTTCACGGTGCTGAGGTCGTTATGATGGAGCGTATAGCTGTTGTGGCCAAAGGCGCAGAGGCCATATTTCACGCCGTCGCGCTCGACAATGGCCGAGCGGGTGCGCCCCTTGATGCCGGAATACTTGATGCCTAACTCGTCGAGCGTCTGCTCGGTCGATTCTATGCCGAACTGTCCGAAGTCGTTGGCATGGTTATTCGCCATGCTCAGGAAATCGTAGCCCGCCTCGGTGAGGCGCGGGCCGAACTTGGTGGGTGTGCGGAAGGCGTAGCAGTGGGGACCGGGCTTCTTCTTGGTGGTGCCGCCGTCGCAGAGTGTGCCTTCCAGGTTGCCTACGGCCAGGTTGGCACGCGAGGTAATAGCCTTGGTGTCCATGAAGATGTCACGCCCGTCGTTGGGTGGCAGCTGTGTGCTGGGGAAGGTGGTTCCCATCATGATGTCACCAGTCATGGCTATGGTGAGGGTGTCTTCGGGGGGTTGAGCGTTGAGCGTTGAGCGTTGAGCGTTGAGCGTGTCTTCGTACCTCGCACCTCGTACCTCGTACCTCGACCTTTGACCTTCTACCCCAGACCTTTGTCCGTTTTCCGTCGAGCAGACGGAGTTCAACGCCAGCGTTGATAACAGTATCAGCAAAAATGATTTCATATATTCTAAAAACTTTAAAAAACGTCTCAAGCCTCAAATCTTCTTGCAGAAGCAGCGGTGGCGGCGGTGCTGACGTGACTCTAAGTACTGCCAGTGGCTCTGCACGCCGGTGTTGGTCTCCATCTGCTGCATGGCCTCGGCCCACTTGAACCCGTAACGCTGGAACTGCTGAATGAGGTCATTGAAAATGAGCGCATTGGCACCCTTGGCACGGTAGTCGGGCAGCACGCCGATGAGCAGCAGATCGACGGTGTCGGTCTTATGCCACTTCAGGGCCCGCAGCACTCTCCACCAGGTGAAGGGCCACAGGCTGCCGTTATGGCTCTTCTGCATGGCCCGTGCAAACGAGGGGAAGGTAATGCCGAAGCCCACCATGCGGTCATTGTCGTTGGCATCGACCACGGCAGTGACAAGGTTCAGGTCGGCCTTCTTGATGTAGGCATCTACCAACTGGTCTATCTGGTGCTCGCTGAGGTGCGAATAGCCGTATAGGTCCTTATAGGTTTCGTTAATCATGCGGAACACCTCACGGCCGTAGCCCTCGTCAACCAGTTCGTGGCGGGTGAACTTATGCACGCGGAGGTTGTAGCGCTTCTCTATCATCTGGGAGAGCTTGGCAAACTTGTCGGGCACCACGTCGGGCACCCTAACATGGTACTCCATGTAGTCGTTGTCCTTCTGCCAACCGCCCATCTGCTCCATGTGGCGGGGGTAATAGGGGTAGTTGTAGTTGATGTAACAGGTAGCCATCTCCTCGAAGCCTTCCACGAGCATGCCCTCGCGGTCCATGTCGGTGAAGCCCAGGGGACCGGCTATCTCGTTCATGCCCTTTGACTTGCCCCACTGCTCAACAGCATCGAGCAGGGCACGCGACACGTCAGGGTCGTCGATGAAGTCGAACCAGCCGAAGCGCACCAGCCTGCGGTTCCAGCGCTCGTTGGCACGGTTGTTGATGATGGCTGCTACGCGACCTACGGCCTTCCCCTCACGATAAGCCATGAAATACTGAGCCTCACAACACTCGAACGAGGAATTCTTCAAGGGGCTCAGCGTGTTGTATTCATCAAAAAAGAGGAAAGGGACAGCATACTTACTGCCTCGGTAAAGGTCATAATAAAAACGTATAAACTGTTTAAGTCCTTTTTTATCAGAGACCTTTTTAATTTCAATCTGATTCATTACTTATAGTTTTCTTGGTGCAAAGTTAATCAGAATAGATGAAACAACAAAATAAAACGCACATTTTTTAAAGGTTTGTGCAAAAGTTCCACAGCTGCCGATAGAACGGGTGACGGGTGAGCGTCTTGGGGTCGCCCAGAATGATGAGCTTCATGCGGGCCCTCGTCATGGCCACGTTCATGCGGCGCAGGTCACGCAGGAAGCCTATCTGACCAGTGTCGTTAGAGCGGACCATGGAGATGACGATGACGTCACGTTCCTGTCCCTGAAAGCCATCAACGGTATTGACGGAAATCTGACGGCGGAAGGGCTTGAAGTACTCACGCTTCATAAGCAGCCGACGCAGCAGCTGCACCTGTGCACGGTAGGGCGAGATGATGCCTACGTCGATGCGCTCGTCGAGCAGCCGTTGCTTGCCGATGCGCTCAAAATACTGCTGCAGCACGTCGAGCGTAAGGAGTGCTTCGGTCTTGTTGACAAAGGAGAGACCATCGGAAGCCTCCCCACAGCCCAGGGGGCTCCACTCTATCGCCTTGTCCAGATCAAGAATACTGCGGAACTTCACCTCGGGGGCCGACTCCACTTGTCCGTCATAGAAATAGTTACTGGAGAAACGCATGATGTCTTCGTTCATGCGGTACTGTATCCTCAGCAGCGTCACGGCCTCGGGGTGCGTCTCCACTAACCGCTCCATGAGCGTGCGGCCCAGTCCGGCCTTCAGCGCGGCAATGCTCTTCACCGTTGGCGGCAGCTGACAATGGTCGCCAGCCAGAATGACACGCCCCACGCGGCGCATGGGAATCCAGCAGGCGGCCTCCAATGCCTGGGCAGCCTCATCGATAAACAGCGTGCCAAACTTCATGCCCTCTAACAGGCGGTGGGCCGAGCCCACCAGCGTACAGGCAATGACGCGCGCCTCGCCAAACAGCTCACCATTGATACGTATCTCCAGTTCGGTGGCGCGGCTCTTCAGACTCTCTAACTTCTGGTGGAATTTCTCGTCGCCACGCCGACGGTGGCTGCGCAGTTCGCGAATGGCCTTACGGATGCTCCACAACTGCGGATAGTCAGGATGTGCCTCGAAACGCCGTTCGTAGGTAAAGCTGAGCATCTTGTCGTTGACGCGGGTTGGATTTCCCAGGCGCAGCACGTTGATGCCTCGGTCAACAAGTTTCTCTGAAATCCAGTCAACAGCCATGTTACTCTGGGCACAGACCAGCACCTGAGGCTCACGCATCAGCGTTTCGCGGATGGCCTCCACGAGCGTAGTGGTCTTGCCCGTGCCGGGAGGACCGTGCACCACCGCCACATCCTTGGCACGCAGCACCTCGTTGACAGCCCGTTCCTGCGTAACATTCAAGTAAGGGAAGCGCATGTCTTCAAACGTCAGCGTCTGCACCCTCTGGCGGGAATAGAACAGGTCACGCAGATAAGCCAGACGCCCCTTGGCCCGTAGCACGCGGTCAAGGGCATCGAACATGCAACGGTAGCTGGTCTCGTCGAACGACAGCTGCACGCCTAACGCCCCCTCCTGCCGCTGCAGGTCGAGCAGCCGTCCGCTGTCAGGCAGGATGATGACCATGCGGTCACCATCTACATAACTGACGGTGGCGGTGAAGGAGAAGTAGTGGAGGGTGGAGCGTGGAGGGTTGAGCGTGGAGGGTTGAGCGTTGCCCATCCCAAAAAACACCACGGGCCGCCCGAACTCGAAGTTATGGTCAATGTCGGTGTCCTCATCGCGGAACACCTCAATGGCCAACTGGTTCATGGAGTTATAATAGGAACGCCCCAAGCGCAGCGGGAACCATGCCTCGCCACGCCTAACCTTCTGCTCAATGCCGGCATCCTCAGTCTGACGGCGGTAGGCTTCTTTCTCTACGTTATACTCTAACTGCAACAGTAACCGCTGCTGGGTCAGAGCCTGTATCGCATCCATCAATTATGCACTGTCTTTCTTATCCAGTCAAACAATTCGTCGAGCGCATAGTCACCACTATGGGGGCGGTTCCAGGCTAACAAGAAGTTAACGTCCTTGCCTGCGTTCTGTAACTTGACGGCAAAGGCCGTAGGCACGGCAAACGACGTGTCGCGGTCGCGTGCCCCATGACGGATGTACCAGTGAGGTGCCACGCTGGTCTTCTTGTCGCCAATGAAACTCATGGGGTTCATCAGTCTGACCATTTCCCTTACCTGCTCATCGACCTCCGTACCATTACGGGAAGCGGAAAAGGCGGTGAAGTTGACACTTGACCCTGTAGCATCGCCAAACTCCTCGTTCTCACCCGAGGCCCTTCCACCGGCAACGCCCAGTGCGTCGAAGGCTGGCGGGGTTTTCAGCGGCTGCGTGGTGACCACGTAGTTAAGATAAGTCTCCATGTCTAAGTTGACGATGTACTCACCCTGTTGCTTCTTCATGGGCATGCGGGGCGGAGCAGGCGAACCGGTATAGAAGGTGCCGCCCGGGGTGTCGCGGTTAAACAGCTGGGAAGCTGCCTGCAGGCGCTCTTCCTTCGTCATGGTTCTGGGAGCGGGCCCTACCCCGCCGTTAATGGGCGGTGCGAAACCAGCCGTCTCGCTAAAGGTAAAGCCGATGCTGTCGGGTATCTCTGCCCCGGCGTTCTTGGCTATCTGGGCACTGCGTATAATCTGCCACTTAATGTAGCTGCGGAAGTTGTCGGCCGTCAGCGGCGTGCCGTCGGCAGGATTCCTAAGGTTCAGACTGTTCAAGTAGTCGGGGTACAGGCGGGCGAGTTCATTGCTGACGATGGCCTGTTCCTCGGTCAGCGGGCGTGTCAGGTTATTGGTGCAGTTATACATCCACTCATAAGCCATGTCGGCATGTTCCAGGTCGATGATGGGGCAATAGCAGACGCTGGCAAACACGTCGTCGCGCTTGTCGGCAGCACCCATAGCCTGCAGCAGCGGCTCGTAAGCCGGGTTGTTACCCGTGGCACCCAAAAGGCTCGACATGGCTCCTCCGGCACTCGTGCCGTCGGTGATGATGCGCTCAGCCGAGCCAAGCATCTTCTTGTCGAACAGCCGCAGGTAGCGCACGGCAGCCTTCAGGTCGAGCAGTGCGGCAGGGGCACGCCCGGTGTAGATGGTGGTCCCGTCCTGTTCTACGGTAGAGTTTCGTCCGCGTGCCCCCGGTATAGCCACCACATAGCCCTCCAGCAGGGCGCGCCCCGTTGCGTCGGTAGCCTGCGGTTCGGCAGCGGCGGCAGCCATGTAGCCTCCCACGTACGTACGTAATAGAATAGGTGTCTTCTGGGTGGCTCCCTTCGGCACATAGACATTCATATACTGGTAAGTCGAGTCTTCCACGTTGGCCACGTAGTACAGCTGTTCATAGGCCATGAACTCCACGGTCTGCCCGTTGGGCATGACGAGGGTGCGCTGCTCTCCTTGTCGCTCGTTGAACGTTAATTGGGGATTTTTACCGGCTTGCATGCTCACGGCAAGCATAACGGTCAGTGTAGCAATGATATATTTCTTCATAAGTCATGTTTTTTACGCTGTGCAAAATTACAACAATTCCACGTAAGTAGCAAGGAATTGAAAATTTTTATATAATTTTTTCATATAAAATGATACGTTGTATTGGAATTATTTGTATCTTTGCACTCGATTTCGGTTTACCAAATTGGAAAACTTTTTGAAACCGAAAAATAAAAAAGTTGTCCAAAACGGAAAACTTTACAACACAAAGAGAAAGTAAGAAACAACTATAAATATTTACGTAACATAATGGAAATCAAGAATTTTACCATTACCAAACGCGACGGTTCGAAAGACCGTTTTTCGTTAGACAAGATTATGAACGCGATTGTCAAAGCGTTCGAAAGTGTAAACGTCCCAGCTGACTTGGGCACCGTTTCGAAGATTCTGAGCCACCTCGACATGCACGACGACATCAAGGTGGAGGACATTCAGAATCAGGTGGAGGAAGCACTGATGCGCGAAGGCTACTACCAGGTGGCCAAGTCGTTCATGCTCTACCGTCAGGCCCATAGTGAGGACCGTGAAACGCTGGCCAAGCTGCAGTTCCTTTCCGACTATGTGGAGTCTGTCAACGCTGCCACGGGTTCGAAGTACGATGCCAACGCCAACGTGGAGCACAAGAACATTGCCACGCTCATTGGCGAGCTGCCCAAGTCAAGCTTCATCCGCCTGAACCGCCGTCTGCTCACCGACCGAATCAAGAAGATGTACGGCAAGCAGCTGTCCGACGAGTACATTGACAAGCTGACACACCACTTTATATATAAGAACGACGAGACCTCGCTGGCCAACTACTGCGCCAGCATCACCATGTACCCCTGGCTCATCGGCGGCACAACCAGCATCGGCGGCAACTCGACGGCCCCGACTAACCTGAAGTCGTACTGCGGCGGATTCATTAACATGGTGTTCATGGTCAGCTCCATGCTGAGCGGTGCCTGTGCCACACCAGAGTTCCTCATGTACATGAACTACTTTATCGGCAAGGAATTCGGACTGGACTACTGGAAACGTGCCGACGAAGTGGTTGACCTCAGTCTGAAGCACCGCACGCTCGACAAGGTCATTACCGATTATTTTGAGCAGATTGTCTATTCCCTCAACCAACCAACTGGTGCACGTAACTACCAGGCAGTGTTCTGGAACGTGGCCTACTACGACCGCTATTACTTCGAAAGTATTTTTGGCGACTTCTACTTCCCCGACGGTTCGAAACCCGACTGGGACGGACTCTCTTGGCTGCAGAAGCGCTTCATGAAGTGGTTTAATCAGGAGCGCACGAAGACCCTGCTGACCTTCCCCGTGGAGACCATGGCTCTGCTCGTCGATGAGAACGGTGAGTGCAAGGACAAGGAATGGGGCGACTTCACAGCAGAGATGTACTCTGAGGGGCACTCGTTCTTTACCTACATGAGCGACAATGCCGACTCGCTGAGCTCGTGCTGCCGTCTGCGCAACGAGATTACGGACAACGGCTTCAGCTACACCCTCGGAGCCGGCGGCGTCAGCACTGGTTCAAAGAGCGTGCTCACCATCAACCTGAACCGCTGCATCCAGTATGCCGTCAACCACAAGATGGACTACCTGGAGTATCTTGGCGGTGTCATCGACCTCTGCCACAAGGTGCAGCTGGCCTACAACGAGAACCTCAAGGAGCTACAGTCACACGGCATGCTGCCGCTGTTCGATGCCGGCTACATCAACATCGGACGCCAGTACCTGACCATCGGCATCAACGGACTGGTGGAGGCCGCTGAGTTCATGGGACTGAAGATTACGCCCAACGACGACTACCTGCACTTCGTTCAGGGCATCCTCGGACTCATTGAGAAGTACAACAAGAAGTACCGTACCAAGGATGTCATGTTCAACTGCGAGATGATTCCTGCCGAGAACGTGGGTGTGAAGCACGCCAAGTGGGACCGTGAGGACGGCTACTTCGTGCCCCGCGACTGCTACAACAGCTACTTCTATGTGGTAGAGGACGACTCGCTGACCATCATCGACAAGTTCAAGCTGCACGGCGCACCTTACATTGAGCACCTGACTGGAGGCTCTGCCCTGCACATGAATCTGGACGAGCACCTGTCGAAGGAGCAATACGCACACCTGCTGAAGGTGGCTGCGAAGGAAGGTTGCAACTACTTCACCTTCAACATTCCCAACACCGTGTGTAACGAGTGCGGAACCATCGACAAGCGTTACCTCAAGGAGTGTCCCAAATGCCACTCGAAGAACATTGACTACATGACCCGCATCATTGGTTACCTGAAGCGCGTCAGCAACTTCTCCGAGCCACGTCAACAGGAGGCAGCAAGACGGTACTACGCTCATGCTCAAGTACGCTAATACTGACATTGTATTCCAGGAAATTCCCGACGAAGTGACACTGGCAATTAATATTTCTAATTGCCCGTGCCACTGTCCTGGATGCCACAGCAAATACCTTTGGGATGACATCGGACTGCCGCTCGACACCGATGCCATCGATGCCTTTATTCAGAAGTACGGCACCGACATCACCTGCCTGGCCTTCATGGGCGGCGATGCAGACCCCAAAGGCGTTAACCTGTTGGCACAGTATATCCATGAGGAACACCCACAGTTCAAGGTGGCCTGGTACAGCGGGCGGCTACGCATACCCTCAACGGTGTGCAAGACCGATTTCGACTACATCAAGATTGGCCCGTTCATCCGCCATCTCGGTCCGCTCAACAAGCCCACCACCAACCAACGCTTCTACCGTCTCACCGACGAAGGTACCTTTGAAGACATTACCTTCCGCTTTTGGAAGAAAAGGTAAAGAAATTTCTGAACGTTCAATCTTAAAGCGAAGAGGCGGCCAATGGGGTCGCCTCTTCATTTTAAATTACTTTATCAATACTTTCTTTCCGTTGTGAATATACAGTCCCTTGGCTGGTGCCTCTATGCGTTGGCCGTCGAGGGTGTACCAGATGTTGTTAGCGTTAGGGTTAGCGTTAGGGTTAACGTTGACAATCGCCGTTGTCTGTTCATCAAACTCCAGCTTGACGGCACTGGTAATATCGCCCGCAGTAAGACCGTTGAGCAACTTGAAGTAGGCGCGGAAGGAGCCTATAGTCATGTCGGCATTGGGGTAGTAGAGCGTATTCCCTGCACCGAGGAAGAGTACCGTCTTGTCGTTGGCCTGAAGGCTGACGGGCGCGAAGCCTCCAAGGAAATTAACGGAGGCTGTCTCAACGGCCTGCGCCTCGCTGCTGCCAACGGTGACGCCGCTGAATGTGGGGCTGTCAACGTTCCCGTCCCCGTTATTCTGCCACTTCACTAAGCAGGGCCTGCCTGCCGTGATGGCGGTGGCGGACTGGAAGTTGAGCGTCAGCGTGCCTTCGCTGAATGATGACGATGAGAGCTCACGGATGTCAGCACCCTTCAGCGGGCTGCCGTCGGCATTGAGCTGCGCTGCGGTAAGGCTAAATGGCAGGCATAGCGTGTTCCACGTGTTGTCACGATAGAGCGTGCGTCCGTTAAGTGTCAGGCTGTAGCTGATGTGTGTGTCCGCCAGTTCTGTCTTGCTGGTCTTTAAGAACGTGTCGCGCTGCTTGAGCAAACTTAGGAAGAGGGTGTTAGCCTTGGCATCCTGCGGCATGAGCATACCGTAGGCATCAGTCAGCGTGGTGGCTGTGTAGTAGCAGTCGTTCACCGTTCCACCGGTTTTTTGGCCTATGATGGCGTAGGCTTTCATGTCGGTGCCGGTGCTGACGCTTTGACCTAAGTAAAGACAGTTTTCAACTGTTCCAGCATTTAAAAGGCCTACTATGCCACCGGAATACGACAAGTGGGCCACTACCTCAGCCTGACTGCTGCAATTGCGGAGCACGGGGGTGCCGCTGTTTGTATGGACTATCAGTCCGCCAGCGTAGTATTTGCTTGCCTCGACCTTTACTCCGTCCAACACGTGGCAGTTCTCAATGACCGATGTGCCTTCGAGGCTGACGGCAATGGGTGCTGCGTTGGTGCCCTTGATGCTGCTGCTGCCCAGGATGACGTTACTGACGGAAGCAGCGTCAGTCATGTTACCAAACAGGGCGACACCGTTCTCGTAATCGGTATCGATGTTCAGACCGCTGATGAAATAGCCGTCGCCGTCGTAATGGCCGGTGAAGTTGAATATGGGTGTAAAGTTGTTCTTCTGCGTCTGGTCGAACTTGATGTTGTCAGCCTGACGGAAATACTTGCCCTTCAGTGCCTCGGCACCGTTGCTGGAGTAGGCCTCCTGCAGCTCTATGAGTTGAGCGATGGTCTTTATTAAATAAGGTGTGTCCTCGGCACCTGTGCCGTCCCAGGAGTAAGTGATTTTCTGGGTAAACGTATCGCTGCCGAAGCGTAGCGTCAGCGAGCGTACGGTGCGGCTGCCGTCGGCTTCCTGCGCCTGTGAAACATAGAAGAAGGTGCTGTAGCCGCTGATGGTACTGGCTGCGGACTGGAAACCGCTGTTGTCGAATATGAGGTAGTCGCCGGTTTCGTCACTGCCTAATGGTTCGAAGGTACCGATGAACTCGGCATATTGGTCGTCGATGATGCCTGCGCCGTAGTCGTCAACAGTGACGTCTGTGAATGTGGGATTCTCTACCGGCGTGCCGTTAGTGGCGAAACGGTAGAAGTAAGGCTCGCCTGACTGAATGCTGGTGGCCTGCTCGAAGTCCAGTATGGCGGTATGCTCATTGAGCTCCGACTTGGAGAACTTATAGAGTGTAGCCCCATCGAGCGGAGTATTCTTCAGGTCGCTGTAGAAGGGCAGGCAGATGGGGTGTAGCTTGCCGTCCTTCTTGATGGTCAGGTTGTTGATGGTGACATTGACCCTGAGACCTTCATACTTTCCCAATAGTGCTTCTTGTTCTTCGCTGGTGCCATTGGCATCGAGCGTGATGGTGCGCGGCTTGTAGAGGGTGACCCTCTGCCAGTCTTCAAACTGGTAGGTGAGGCCCGTGGCTTTCTGGTAAGTGGCCGTAGCCATGTAGTGTGCTTCGCCCAGCTCGCCTTCCTCCTTCGGTTCGTAACGGGCGCGTTCGTCCTCAGTGGCCGTACCCTGCAGCGTCTTTGTCTCACCCGTAATGGCATTGCTGATGGTGACGGTGGCCGCCCTGTAGTCGTCGTTCCATGTCCAGACGTCGGTGTAGTCGTAACGGTAGCGGGCGTAATAGGCCATGTCGGCAGTCGGTTTGACGGTGGTGCCGTCGCTCACCAGCAAGCCGCTCACCTCCAGGTCGTCGCTCTTCTCGTTGTCGAGCATTTCAATGCTGGCTGGTGCCGTCGCGGCGGGCAGCCAGCCCATGAAGGTGACGCCGCTGACTGCCGGGGGTGTGGGCAACAGCAGGCTGAGCTCCTTGATGACCATGTATTCTTCGGGCGTATAGGTCTTGCCGTCAGCCGTGGTGTAGAGGGTAACCCGCCAGTAGGGAGAACTGGCTCCTGCCTTCTTGCCGCAGGGGCAGTCCTTGTCAGCCGACGTGGTGTGTTGTTCCTCGTCGGTGTAGTTGCAATAGCTGCAATGGCGCACGTGGCTGTTCTCGTCCTTGTAGCTGTAGGTGAAGCCGCCATGGGTGCAGGCGTAAATCTGAATGTGTGTCTGTTCATGACTGCTGACGGTGGCTGAACGCTGGTCAGCAGTAACGAGGTAGTTGGAAACGGACTCGGAATAAGGATCGTCAGAATAGTTACTGTCAACGACACGCGCCACACACATATGGTCGCCCAGTTCCAGCTTGCCGTCGTCTAACAGATGACCACCCCTGATGGAACCGGCACCAATGGGGGCCGACTTGAAATTGTAGCCGTGGCGAGTACGCACGTCGAGTAAGCCACCCTTGATGATGACCTGGCCGCCCTCTCCCTGCCAGCCGCCGCCGATGCCGGGGCCTGCGGGGTAATTCTGTTCACCCTGCCGCCATATCTTCACCTCGCCGCCGGTCATCTCCAGCAGTCCACCGGGCTTGCTGTTAGAACCGCCTATGGCTGCCGACGAATAGCTGCTGAAAGCATATACCGAGCCGCCGTGGACATAGACTTTTCCGGCCTTACTGAACTGGCCGCCGCCAATGCCGGCACCTGAGGGGATGCAGTAGTTGAGGTCATTCTCTCTTGGGGTTTTGCTGTATCCGCCGTAAGCCCAGACCTGGCCTCCCCAGACGGTGACCACGCCGCCCTCGGGAGTAAAGTTGGAGGCGATGACCATTCCGTTGTTGAGTATATCGTCAGCCCCGCTGCCGGAACCGATTCCGGCGCCCTGGATGGGACTTCTGGCTGTCACCTTGCCGCCATAGATGGTGATGGGGCCACCCTGGCTTCCCTTCAGTCCGCCGCCAATGCCGGCGGCACGGTCGGCACCCTGCACATCCACTTCGCCACCGTAGATGACGACCTCGCAGTTCTCGGCAATCTTTCCATTCAGACCGCCACCGATGCCTGCGCCACACTCAAAATTCACGTAATGTCTGGCCTTGATGTAGCCTCCGTGAATGTAGAGTGAACCCATGTCGTGGTCTTTGGGACTGCCAATGGCGGCATCCAGCTTGTACTTATCATTGTAAATATCAATCGTTCCACAGGTGTTGCCTTTCGACTGGGCGTAGATGTGCAGCTTGCCATTGCTGGAGGCATCTATCTTCAGCTGCTTGGCCGACATGGTGCAGCCGTCGGTCAGGATGAGGTGGGCATCGCCGATGACGTTGAACACCTGGCGTGAGACGTTGCCCCTCACCACGAACCAGCCATTGCCCAAACCCTGCCAGTCGTCAGGCTTCTGTCCTGTAATTTCAAAACAGTTGTTGGCCGTCTTGGTCTCTTCATGCAACTCTTTCTTCTGGGCATCCCATGAATACTCTATGTAGCTGACCTGGGCCTGGGCCGACAGCAGCGTGAAGGCACTGGCCAGGAAGCAAAGGAACGATTTGTAAATGGTTATTTTCTTCATGTGTCAGGAGGGTTAGAAGAGGTTGTTGTCGCTCACCTGGACGGTATAGCCGTTACGCAGCTTGATGTCAGGACTGTCGCAGCGCCAATAGATGGTGAACTTCTTGATGCCGTAGTTGCGGGCCATAAGCTCGATGATGTCCTTGGAACTGTTGAAGACGCGTATGCCGTTTTGAATGATGGCCGTGGCCTTCAGCACGCTGTTCTCCTCGTTTTCGCAAATGGTGAACACGTCGCTATAGACATCGCTGAAAGAGGTTCTGAAATAGTTTTCCAGCTTGACATGATTGGGGGCATTGCGCTCACCCATCCATTCATCGACCACCAGGAACATGCGCCACTTCTGCAGGAAGCGGTAGGGCTGCATCAGCTTGTGGGTGTAGGTATCCTCGGGGGTCATGGTGTGTTCTATCTTCGAGGTGCCGTCGTTGTTACAGCCCAGCAGTACACCCGTTACGGGGGTAGAGGTCACCACAAGGGTATAGTCTTTAGCAGGGTTCTCTACCGACCAGCATACGTCGTTCACCAGATTGGCATCGTTTACCAGAATTTCCGGAACAATGTCGTGGGTCAGTTTACGGGCACTGCCCTTTGCACCTGGCATCTTGCCCGTGTAGTTCCAACGTACCTTGCTGCCTGTAGAGTTCTTGACCACGTCCAGATCCTTAATGCTCTTTGAGTTGGTCATAGAGAACGAGTTGCCAGAGGTCTTTCCCGTAGAATAGCTGGATGTCACGGTGGCTGTGAGGGTTAGTCCCACTCCGTCCAAGCCACCGGTAACGCCTGCGGTGACACCAGCCGACACGCCTACCGTCTCAGTGGTTGAGCTCGACGAGGTGGTATTGACGGCCTGTGTCGTCACCTGGTTGGCCGTCTCGGGTGTGGCCGCCTCGCAGTTGATGATACCCTCGCCCGTCAGGTCCATGGTCGTCTCGTACTGCGACAGGAAGTTGCCATAGAAGATGTCGTATTTGCCGAAGCTTTTGGTTGTGCTCCATCCGTCCTCAGCGGCACCCCTGAGCAGGAAGAGGTCAGCCTGGCCTATCTTGCCCATGCTCAGTACCACATTCTGACGGACATAGTAATAGTCACGGTTGGTGTTCATGTTGTGAACGCCCCATGAGCGCAGAATGATGTGGCAGCGTTTTTCCTGGTGCACCACTTCATTGCCAAGGGTCTTGTAACAGATTTTCCCGTCGTGGGTAAAGGTCTCGCTGGCACTCATCATGTCGTTGATGGCCTTATTACCGTCCACATGCATGATGCCTCGTCGCCCGGCCTGCGGAGCCTCTGCGGTCTCCTCCTCCAGCTTTTTCTCTGCCTCGGTGTCGTTAATCCACTGGGCAGCACCGTCGGCCAGCAGTCCGTAGTGGTAATCCGTAGGCTCCCATTTTCTGACGTTGACAGTATGCCGTTCTTCCATGATGTTTCCTTCAGCATCAGTAGCATAGCATACTGTTGTGGCATCGTAGTGGAGCGGCTCTTGGTAGTAATAGTCGGTGAGTCCGAAGATAATCAGCTCGGCGCATGGGTCGTTCGCATCGGCAGCACGGGTAAATTGGGACAGGTTAGCCTTGCGCACCTGCATACGTCCGAACAGCGAGGCCTGAATGGAGGCCTGACGCTGAGCGGGGGTCAGGATGAAGACATCATCAATGGCGTCAGTCACATATTTGGAAATACTCTTATTAATCTTATTGAAGAAGACGTCTAACTGGTCCTCGGTGGGTGTCTCAATGGCAATGTAGCCGTCGCCTATCAAGATGCATGTCATCTTGTCGGCCACCTCGTCAGACACAGTGTTGATGTCGCTGCCTTTCAGCAACACCATCTGCGTGTCGTTGGCGATGTTGGCCGTCACTCGGGTCAGACGTTTCGTAAGAGCTGCCCCTGTTGACTTGTCAGTAAACTGGCTGAGTGTAGCTGTGGGCAGGTCGGCTGTCACGCTTATTCCCATCTGGTCAGTGGTTGGCTCCGCCCAGTCTTCCGTTGTCGGTTGCCCGTTTACGTTATCGTTGTCGTTATCGTCGCTGCAAGCGGTCAATGCCA
Organism: uncultured Prevotellaceae bacterium; assembly: GCA_900320255.1. Lineage (GTDB taxonomy): Bacteria > Bacteroidota > Bacteroidia > Bacteroidales > Bacteroidaceae > Prevotella. The sequence goes on along the minus strand of ONRS01000075.1, from coordinate 10,521 downwards.
ATGCACCGCAAAGTGCAAGCATAACTAATCCGTTAAAAAATATCTTGTTCATAATGTTTATCAATTATTAATTGTCACCACGTATCCGTCCTTGGTTTTAATATTACTGTCAGAACTCCAGTAAATAACATATTTCTTGACGCCATAGCTTCTGCCCAGCGACTGGAGAATGTCCTTGTAGTTGTCGAAGACTAACTTAGAGTACTGGATGATGCTGGTAGCCGCCTGCATGCTGCCGGGCTCCAGTTCACCCACAGTGAAATTGCTCTGGTAGAGATCGGGGAACTTCCTTGCAATGGCCTTGGTCAGCTCGTCTTGTGAATTGGCATCGAAGCCGTCCTGCCACTCGGTCACCAAAACCATCATGCGCCAAGTCTGTAGCGCACGGTTCGGCTGTAACAGCGTGTGCTCCCATGTGTTGTCTTCCTTGGCTTTCACCTTTTTCAGCGTCACTTTGCCATTCGGTTCACGAACGAGCACGCCCGTGGTGGGGCACGACTCTATTTTCACTTTGTATTGTCCCTTTGGATTCTTGACTGACCAGCAGGCATCGTTTTCCAAGTCAGCATCGTTGACTAATATTTCTGCTGGCTGTTCGTGCATCTGGTTTCCCTGCCCATAGGCCTTGGGCGTTCTGCCAGTATAGGTCCATGCCACCTTAGTGCCGGCAGTGTTCTTCACCACACTGAGGTCCTTGATGCTCTTGGAGTTACCCATGGCAAACGAACTGCCCACGGTGACCCCCAATGAGGAACTGACGGTGAACGTCCCGTCAACCCTCAACTTACCGCCCTGCAAACCTGCCGTCCTGCTTAGTGATGTGCCGATGGTTCCGGTCTGCGAGCTTGACGAGGTGGTATTGACGTTCTGTGTGCTGACTTGGTTGGCCGTCTCAGGGGTGGCAGCCTCACAACTGATGGTGCCCTTACCCTCCAGGTCCATGGACGTTTCGTAATCGGTCAGGAAGTTGCCATACCAGAAATTGCCTGATGGCTTGTCTTTTGTGCCCTTCGTGATTTCCTGCATCCAGTCCTGTGGCGAGTAATAACGGGTATAGAATGGGTCCAGACCATTACTGTGTCCCATGCGCAGCTCTATGTTCTGGCTGACGTAGTAGTAGTCCAGGCCGCTGACCATGTTGTGCACGCCCCAGCAGCGGATAATCATTTTCACGCGGTTGTCTAACGTATAAAGTTCGCTGTTGACTTTCTGGAAGTACATCTTTCCGCTGAAAGTAAACGTCTCGGTGGCGCTCATGATGTCATTAATGGACTGGGTGCCATCGGCACGCCTGATGGGGTGGGCACCACGGGTGCCATAGCCTCCCACTAACCATTGCTGGTCATATTCGTCCTCAACACTGTTAATCCACTGGGCTGCACCGTCGGCTATCAGTCCGTAGTGGTATTCCGTCGGCTCCCATGACATTGTGATGTCTTGAGGGGTGTCATCCAGCGGAGTGCCGTCGGTGTCAGAATAGGAAATGGTGGCTACGTCACCGCTTCGCAGTGGTTCCTCGTAGTAATAGTCGGTAGGGCCGAAGATAATCAGTTCAGCGCATGCTTCGTCGTCAGCGGCACCTCGGGTATAGGCCTGCAGGTTGTTCCGGCGCACCTCCATGCGTCCGGCCATTGAGCTCCTGACGGAAGCCTGCAACTGCTCTGGGGTTAGGTCGAAGAGCTCCTCGACATTAGCCGTCACCAGCTTTTCGATGGCATTGTCTAACTTGTCGTAGAAGATGTCCAACTGCCCGGAGGTAGGTGTCTCAATCACTATGTAGCCTTCGTTGCCCAGTACCTGGGCCATGTTGGTTATCACCTCGTCAGACAGGCTGTTGATGTCGCTGCCCTTCAGCAGCACCAGCCCGGTGTCGTCGGTAATGGTAGTGGTCACCTTGGGCAGGCGCTTCAGTAAGGCAGCACCCGTTGACTTGTCAGTAAACTGGCTAAGCGACGCTGCCTGCAGGTCGGCAGTCACGCGGATGCTCATCTGGTCGGTAGTAGGCTCCGTCCAGTTAACGTTCGGGTTAGGGTTAACGTTATCGTTGACGTTGTCGTTGTCGTTGCTGCACGACGTTACATAAATCCCCATTGCTACGATACAAGTAAGCAATAGTGTCTTGCCAATTTTAATCTTTTTCATTGTTATTGTATTTGTTTGTTGTGGTTTCGTTAGGGTTAACGTTAGGGTTAGCGTTAACGTTCCTGTTGTGAAGGCTGTCAAAGCGATGCAAGAAATAGTTGAAGGCTTCCAGACCGATGAGAACCAGGGCCGTAGAGACGATGGCCAGAATGTACATGCCGCCACCGCAGGCCATGCCGATGGCAGCTGTAACCCACACACCGGCTGCCGTGGTCAGGCCGCGAACAGCATTCTTCTGGAAGATAATAGTGCCGGCACCAATGAATCCGATGCCTGTTACCACTTGGGCGGCAATACGCGACACGTCTAATCGTACGGGAGCATTGAAGTCGCCAACGAGGACTCCTTCGAAGCCGTAGGCAGAGATAATCATAAACAAAGCGGAGCCCAAAGCCACGAGGAAGTGGGTTCGGAATCCGGCAGCCTTGTCACGGTACTCACGTTCCAGGCCGATGGCGCCGCCAAGCAGCGACGCAACGAAAATGCGTATGATAAAATCTAATTCCATATTCACTCTTTACTCCTTATTCCTTTTTTCTTTCAAGGCCTGTTGCAGGTCTTCACCCTGCTTCAGCCGTTCAACAAACTCGTCAATCCTTTTCAGTTCACGCGGAATGCGGATGCTCTGCGGACAGTGGGGCTCACATTGGCCACATTGTATGCAATGGCTGGCCTGCCGCATGGGTGACACGGCGCGGTCGAGTCCAATGAGGTACTGGCGACGCAGCCTACGGTAGGCGGGGTCGCCGGAGTCGGTTGGCAGCGTGCCTTCGTTCTTACATTTATTATAATGTATGAAGATGTTGGGAATGTCGATGCCGTAGGGGCAGGGCATGCAGTACTTACAGTCGTTGCAGGGAATATTCTCCAGTCCAAAGATCTTACGTGCTATTTCGTCGTCCAGGTATTTCTGCTCTTCATCCGTGAGAGGCTTTAGCGGACTGTAAGAGAGCAGGTTGTCCTTCAGGTGCTCCATGTAGGTCATGCCGCTGAGTACGGTGAGCACGCCCTCGGGTGTTCCGGCATAACGGAAGGCCCACGAGGCCACGCTACGCTCTGGGTCGCGCTGTTTCAGCTCCTTGACCAGATACTGTGGCAGGTTGGCCAGTCGGCCACCCAGTAGCGGTTCCATGACGACGGCTGGTATGCCCAGTTTCTGCAATTCAGCATACAGGTAGCTGGCGTCCACGTTACGGTCGCTAATTTCGGCGGCAAAGTCCCAGTCCAGGTAGTTCAACTCTATCTGTACGAAGTCCCAGTGGTATTGGTCGTTCATGGCCAGCACCTTGTCGAACACATCCTTCCTGCCGTGGAACGAGAATCCGAGGTTACGTATGCGTCCCGCCTCGCGCTCCTTCAGTAGGAAGTCCATCATGCCGTTATCGATGTAGCGCCTGTTGAATTCTTCCATGCTGCCGCCAATGGCGTGGAGCAGGCAGTAGTCGATGTAGTCCACCTGCAGCTCCTTCATGGAGTTCCTGTACATGGCCAGGCTGGCTTCATGTGACTGTGACTCGGGGCTGAAGTTCGACAGCTTGGTGGCCACGAAGTACTCGCTGCGCTTATGGCGATGCAGGGCGATGCCCGTGTGGCGCTCTGAGAGTCCCTTGCAGTAGGCAGGGCTGGTGTCGAAGTAGTTGAGCCCGTGCTCTATGGCGTAATCCACCTCCTTGTTGATCATGTCCTGGTCATATTCGTCAGGGTTGTCAGTCTTGCTGGGCAGTCGCATCATGCCGTAGCCTAAGAGTGACACCTTGTCCTTGGTGATGGGGTTGGTGCGGTAAGTCATCTTGCCTATGGGTGGCTCCACCTGCTGCCGATACTCCTCGACGGCTTCTTCGGCCTGCTTGTTCTTACAGCCAGCCACTGTCAGGGCCGTAACGGCACTTCCAGCTCCGAAGAGTTTCAGGAAGGTGCGACGACTTATTATTTTCGATTTACTCATCTTGATTTGATTTGAGATTTGAGATTTGAGAATTGAGATTTAAAGATTTGACCTTTGGCCTTAGACCTTTGACCTTTGACCTTTGTCAGATATTCCTGTGTACATCGTGTCCTTCCACCATGATGGCAGTCTGGCCATCCTTGCCCGGACAGAGGTGTTCGCAGGCACCACAACCTATGCAGACATTCTCGTTGACGGCAGGCACCAGGGGCGAGTCGCCATCATCAGGGTCTAAGGGCACCATTTCAATAGCTCCGGTAGGGCAGTGGCGGGCACAGTTGCCACACATCACGCCGTCGTTGACAGCTACGCAGTTCTGCTTGATCCACACGGCATGGCCAATCTGAATGCTGCTCTTCTCGATGGGCGTGACGGGACGGATGGCTCCGGCAGGGCATACCTCAGAGCAGCGGGTACACTCCGGACGGCAGTAGCCACGCTCGTACGACATGGTGGGCTGCATCATCGTCAGCAGACTGGTTGAGGGGCGAAGCACGTCATTAGGACACTCCGAAATGCAGAGCTGGCAGCCCGTACAATGTGAAGCCATGTTCTGTGCCGAGAGGGACCCCGGTGGAGTCAGCGGTGTCTGACGCTCAGGTATGACACGTTCGGCTATGGCTGCCAAGCCGCCATCTACCTTCTTCTTCTGCTGAGCCAGAGCGGCTGTTGAAACCAGGGCCGCACCAATCAGGAAAGAGCGGCGCCCCGAGTCAGGCTTATAGGGCTCATTGGGCTTATCGGCCTTATAGGGCTTATAGGACAAAGCCCCAAACTTACAACTCTCCAGACAGTCGCCACAGACGACGCATCGGCTGTAATCCACCGTGTGGTTCTTGTAGTCAATGCAGGCGGCCTTGCAGTTCTTGGAGCAGAGCGAGCAGTTGCGGCACTTGTCGGCATCGAAGCGGACCTTCATCCACGAGAAGCGGGAAAAGAAACTCAGCACAGTTCCTACGGGGCAGATGGTGTTACACCACGTACGACCGTTGCGCCATGCCAACACCAAGAGAATGCCCAACGTTACAACCGCTATGATGAGCGACGGTAGTGAGCGCAGCCACAGGTCTTGATGATAGAACAAGTAGCTGTCGTTACTTTCGGCAATGCCAGCCAGCAGGTTGTTACCGGCTATGTAGATGGGTTGCAACAGGTTAGTGGCTATGCGCCCGAAGGCGGAGTAAGGAGCCAGCAGCTGTACTACGATGCCAATGCCTGCCAGCAGCGAAAGACACAGCCCTGCCCCGAACACAGCCAGCATGGTGTAGCGCAGCCATGTGAGCGCCTTCGAATAGGTGTAGCGGTTCTTCTTCTGCCGTTTGCCTACCCACCCGATGATGTCCTGCAGAATGCCAAGCGGACAAACCACCGAGCAGTACATGCGGCCGAAGACCAGCGTGAGCACCACCAACAGGATAACGACCACCAGGTTCAATGCCAGTACCGCCTCTAAGAACTGCAGCTTCGGCATCCAGCTTACCCAGTGATGAGCCGTGCCCGTAAAGTCGAGAAACAGCCACGTGATGCCAATCAACATCAGGGCCGCCAAGATGATTCTTATTTTCCGTAACATAATCAATTATCTATTGCCAATTGTCAGTTATACGTCGTTCAACGATGCCGGAAAGCCTCCATGATGGCCGTGGGGCGTCCGTCCTTAAAAGCCCCTAACGGGTAGTGGTGCTCCAGCTCGGGAGCCCAGTAGAACACGCCCAGGCAGCGGCCGTCCATCTCCTGGCACGCACTTATCAGCTTTTCCATGAACCGTCTGCCCTCTTCAGGACGGGCCGCCTCGTAACCCGTTTCCACCACCATGACGGGCGTGCCGAACTTCTTCACCAGTCGTTTCATGTTCTTCAGCGCGTGCTTCAGCGTGCCGGCATCATTCTTCTCGGCCTTCTCGCGCTGGTCCCAGTAGGGATATACGCTCATGCCGATGATGTCCCACTTCGCCCCATTGGCCTTCAGCCCGTCGAAGATGAAGTCGTATCGCTTCGCGTCGCGAGCCTGGTCCAGGTGTATGATGACCTGTGCCTCAGGAAAGACCTGTTTCACGGCCTCATAGCCAGCCTGTGTCAGTCCGGCATATTGCGCCATGTTCTCTTGTGCCCGTCCCATGGGCCAGAGGAACCCGTTGGTGGTCTCGTTGCCCACCTGCACCCATCGCACGTTGATGCCGTTGGTCTTCAGCAGCAGCAGCGTGGAACGGGTGTGCTCAGCCAGTGCCTGTCGCATCTCGTCGTAGCTCATGTCTTTCCATGCGGCGGGAATGTTCTGCTGGCCGGGGTCTGCCCACCAGTCGCTATAGTGGAAGTCAATCATCACCTCCATACCCAGCGCCTTGGCGCGGCTGGCCATGAGCAGCACGTCGTCAGGGCGGCAGAATCCGTCCTTAGGGTTCACCCACGCGCGCAGCCTGACGGCATTGAGTCCCAGCTCCTTCATGAGCTGCGTGTTTTCGCGCGGTTCTCCACTGCTGTTGTAGAGTTGCCCTCCGTGTGCCTCTAATGCCGTCGTTCCGCTGATGTCGGCTCCAAGCCAGAAAGTACCCTGGGCCAGAGCCCCGCCACAAGCCACGACCAGCAGGCACAGCAGGATGTTCAGTCGTTTCGTCATCATCTTTTATAATAAACTGTTTGCAAAGATACAAAAAAAGTATTAAAAGCCAAATAAATTTTGGTGTTTTCCTAAATAATCCGTAATTTTGTGCAACCAAACGGTTACTAACTTAAAGAAATGAAAACACTACATTCACTTAAAAGTGAGGCAGAACGCCCTTCGTTATTCACTTACCCGTTCTGCTATGAGCCTCACCCTCTGTGTGTTGAGGCTTCCAAGAAAGTACGCCGTTATGTCATGTCACATAACGAATTATTCAGCGATGCACAAAACGGAAAGATGTTTGGTGTCCTTGTGGTGACCAGTGCCGACAGTCAGGAACTCTTCTTCCTTGCTGCCTATTCGGGTTTGCTGGCTGGCAGGAACGACTGGTCGTGGTTTGTGCCGCCCGTGTTCGACGCGCAGCAGCCTGACGGACACTTCAAGCAGACCGAACGGCAGCTGACCGCCATGAACACGGTGCTCGAAACGCTCGATTCCGACAGCCGACTGGCCATTGACCTGAAGGAACACCGAAGGCAGACCTCCGAGGAGTTGCAACGCTGGCTGTTCCAACAGTACAACGTGCTGAACGCTTTGGGACAGCAACGTAACCTGATTGACATTTGGCACGACTACCACAGCGTGAAGGTCCGCAGCCGTTTCCCCTACCCGCCAGGCGGCGCGGGCGACTGCTGTGCCCCCAAGCTGCTGCAGTATGCTTACCAGCAGCACCTCACCCCCGTCTGCATGGCCGAGTTCTGGATGGGCAAGTCGCCCACCGGTGAGGTTCGTCACGACGGACAGTTCTACCCAGCCTGCCGCGGCAAGTGCCTGCCCATACTGACGTGGATGCTCAAGGGGCTGCAGGTGGAGCCGAACCCCCATGAGTCAGACCCGCTGATGTTCCCCATAGGCCAGCCGGAGATAAAGCTCGACATTATTTACGAAGACCAGTGGCTCATGGTCATCAACAAGCCCACGGGGCTGCTCAGCGTGCCTGGGCGCGAGTCACGCCTCAGCGTCTGGTCGGTCATTCGCCAGCACTATGCCGACAGCGACGAGTGGGCCCTGGCTCACCGTCTCGACATGGGCACCAGCGGCCTACTCATAGTGGCCAAGACGCGTGAGGCCTATTCGCTGCTGCAGTCGCAGTTTGCCCAGCGTGCCATTCACAAGTCTTACGTGGCGCTCCTCGAGGGTACCGTCGGTTGTGCCGAGGGCACCATCCAGCTGCCCCTGCGGGCTGACCCGCTCGACCGCCCGCGGCAGATTGTTGACTACGAGACAGGCAAGCCAGCCACCACCGACTATAAAGTGCTCTCTGTTTCCGACGGCATTACGCGCATAGAGCTGATGCCACATACGGGACGCACGCACCAGCTGCGCGTTCATTGTGCCCACCCCGACGGTCTGGGCGTGCCCATCCTGGGTGACGACCTCTACGGCCACGGCGGCCGTGAGCGGCTCTACCTCCATGCCCATCGCATCACCTTCTGCCACCCCGTCACCCGTGAGCAGATAACGCTGAGGGCAGAAGTGCCGTTTTGACATTAAAACATCAATATTAAACATAAAAACATTAAATGAAAAAACTATTTCTTGTCGCTCTGATTGCCATGCCGCTTTTTGCCATGGCCAGACAAGTGGTCATTGAGACCCGCAGCCTCTCGCTCGTCATAGAGGCCAACGAGGGCCACCAGCCCCAGTATGTTTACTTCGGACAGAAGCTCAGTGCCGCCGAGCTGTCGGCTCTGCCCATGCCTGTCAATGGCCGCTTCGATGCCTACCCTCCTTACGGCATGTGGCCCCAGTCGGCTGCTGCCGTGTCGTTGCGCCATGCTGACGGAAACATGTCAACACAGCTCTACCTGACCGATGTTCGTCAGCAGGGCAGTCTTACCGTCCTGACCCTCAAGGACCCGCAGTACCCCACTACCGTTACCCTTAACTACCTGACGCGGGCTGACGTCGATATGATTGAGACGTGGACCGAGATTACCAACGGCGAGAAGCAGACCGTCACGCTCACCCAGTTCGCGTCGGGCGTGCTGCCCATCCGGCGCGGTGAGGTATGGATGAGTCACCTCTACGGCTCATGGGCCAACGAGGGGCGTGTGGAGCAGGAACCCCTGACGCAGGGCGTGAAGATGATTGTCAACCGCGACGGTGCCCGCAACTCGCATACCGACCATGCTGAGGTGATGTTCTCGCTCGACGGCCGTCCGCAGGAGCTCTCGGGCGACGTCATTGGTGCTGCCCTCTGCTACTGGGGCAACTACAAGCTGAAGGTGGTGACCGACGATACGGAGTATCACTACTTCTTTGCAGGCATCGACGAGGAGAACTCAGAGTACCACCTGAAGAGGGGTGAGACCTTCCAGACGCCCCACCTCGCCCTGACCTTCTCCAAGCAGGGCCTGTCGGGCGTGTCGCGCAACTTCCACCGCTGGGGCCGCAAGTACATGCTGGCCAACGGCAGCACCGAACGGAAGATCCTGCTCAACTCCTGGGAAGGTGTCTATTTCGACATCAACCAGCAGGGCATGGACCAGATGATGGCCGACATTGCCTCCATGGGCGGCGAGCTCTTCGTCATGGACGACGGCTGGTTTGGCGACAAGTACCCGCGTAGCGTCGATAACTCGTCGTTGGGCGACTGGGTGGTTGACCGCCGCAAACTGCCCGAAGGCATTGAGGGACTGCTGCGTGACGCCAAGAAACACGGCATTAAGTTCGGCATCTGGATAGAGCCCGAAATGGCCAACACCACCAGCGAGCTCTACGAGGCACACCCCGACTGGATTCTGAAAGCCCCGAAGCGCGACGCGGCACTGGGACGCGGCGGCACACAGGTGGTGCTCGACCTGGCCAACCCCAAGGTGCAGGACTTCGTGTTCGGCATTGTTGACAACCTCATGACCAAGTACCCCGAGATAGACTACATCAAGTGGGATGCCAACGCCCCCGTCATGAACCACGGCTCGCAGTATCTGCCCATGGCCGACCAGAGCCACCTCTACATTGCCTACCACCGCGGACTGGAGAAGGTGTGCCAGCGCATACGTGCCAAGTACCCCACGCTCACCATTCAGGCCTGCGCCTCGGGCGGCGGGCGAGCCAACTGGGGACTGCTGCCCTACTTCGACGAGTTCTGGGTCAGCGACAATACCGACGCCCTGCAGCGCATCTTCATGCAGTGGGGCACCAGCTACTTCTTCCCCGCCATTGCCATGGCCAGCCACATCTCGGCAACGCCCAACCATACCGTCTTCCGCACCACCTCGCTGAAGTTCCGCATCGACGTGGCCATGTCGGGACGCCTGGGGCTGGAGATACAGCCGAAGAACATGACCGACGACGAGAAGGCACTCTGCCGCAAGGCCATCGGCGAGTACAAGCAGATACGCCCCGTCGTGCAGTTTGGCGACATCTACCGACTGCTCTCTCCCTACGACCACAAGGGCGTGGCCTCGCTGATGTACGTGTCGGAGCCGAAGGACAAGGCCGTCTTCTACTGGTGGAAGTACGAGCAGTTCCAGAACGAGCACCTGCCGCGCGTAAAAATGGCAGGTCTCGACCCGCAGCGCCAGTACCGCGTGCATGAGCTGAACCGCATTGACGTGGAGCCCCTGCCGTTCGAGGGCAAGACGTTCAGCGGTGCCTTCCTCATGAACCACGGCCTGGAGATTCCCTATACCCATAACGTTGACTGGGGCAAGAAGAACAACTGGTCAAGCCGTGTGCTGCTTTTAGAAGCGCAATAACAATCATAACCAATTTAATTAATCAAAAAAATGAAAAGAAAAAGTATGAAAGTTGCAGTCCTGCTTCTG
>ONRS01000074.1 GCA_900320255.1 uncultured Prevotellaceae bacterium | reverse complement strand
TTTCTTGAATTTAGCGACCGCTTCCTTCATCTGATCATCAGACAAAACGGGAGTTAAAATGAAAACGGTTTCGTATTGATTCATACTTGTTAATTGATAAAAATTTAATATGTTTGCAAAATTGCGGGTGCAAAGGTACAACTTTTAGTTGAGAGTGGAGTGTTGAGAGCGTAGCGTAACCTCAACATTTAATAATATTTAATACTTTCCGCTCTTTTTTATGCCGTAAACGTGGCCGCAAACGCCTGCAATGACGCAAAACAGGCCAGTCAGCAGCACCAAGTTTCCGCTGAGCCAGTTGAGGTAATATAGTAAGAAAAGGATAGCGCCGATGCCTATCAGCACTACCCCTCCATACTGTTTCAGCCTGTTCATTTTGCTTCCTTATCGTCTTCAGGGGTGATGAGCTTGTAGCCCTTACCGTGAATGTTGATAATCTCAATCTGCTCGTCGTCCTTCAGGTGCTTGCGCAGCTTGGTGATATAGACGTCCATTGAGCGGGCATTGAAGTAGTTATCGTCAATCCAGATGGTCTTCAGGGCGAAGTCACGCTGCAGAATCTCGTTGGCATGCGAGCAGAGCAGAGCGAGGAGCTCGTTCTCCTTGGTGGTGAGCTTGGTCTGCTTGTCGCCGATGGTGAGCAGCTGCTTCTGGGTGTCGAAGTTGAAGCGTCCAATGCGGTACTGGGTGCTCTCCTTGTTCTTCTTGCCACGAACACGGCGCAGAATGGCCTCAATGCGCAACACCAGTTCCTCCATAGAGAACGGCTTGGTGATGTAGTCGTCGGCACCAATCTTGAAACCTTCCAGGATGTCCTCCTTCAGCGTCTTGGCAGTCAGGAAGATAATGGGAATCTCTGCATTAGCAGTACGAATCTCCTGTGCCAGAGCGAAGCCGTCCTTCTTAGGCATCATCACGTCGAGCACGCAGATGTCGAACTTCGTCTTGAGGAATGCTTTGTAACCAGCTTCGCCGTCGGGGCAAAGTTCAGCGGTGTAACCCTTTGCTGCCAGGTATTCACGCAACAGCATACCCAAGTTCTCATCGTCCTCACAAAGTAAAATCTTCAAATTCTCTTCCATAATCGTAAAGTTTTAATTGTTAATATTTTATTTAATGTTTATTGTTCAATGTTCATTGTATCATCACCGGCAGGCTGATGGTAAACTTGGTGCCTTTGCCCAGTTCACTCTCGGCCTTGATTTCGCCCTGATGCAAATCGACCACCTTCTTGACGTAGGCCAGTCCGAGACCAAAGCCTTTCACGTCGTGCTTGTTGCCGGTATGTACGCGGTAGAACTTGTCGAATATCTTCTTCAGGTTCTCCTTCTTGATGCCCAAGCCGTTGTCCTGAATGGAGAAGTACAGGTGCTTCTCGTCGTTCCACGTCTTGATCATCAGTTCCAGCGGCTTATCTGGGTTACGGTATTTCACCGCATTGTCCAGCAGGTTGTGAATCATGTTCGAGAAGTGCACCTCGTCAACAAAGATAGCCGAGTCAATGGCTCCGATGTCCATCATGATTTTTCCGCCCGTGTGCTCCACTCTGAGCGTAAACGAGTTGGCAATGTTCTCCAGCAGTTCGTTCAGGTCCATGTCCTTCTTCTTGAACACGGCGTCCTTCTTGTCGAACATCGACATCTGGAGCACCTTCTCCACCAGGAACCTCAGTCGTTTTGACTCATCGGCAATGACGCCTCCCAGGTGTTTCATCATCTGTTCACTCTTGCTGACGCTGTCGTCGTTGAGCATCTGTGCTGCCAGCGAGATGCTGGCTATGGGGGTCTTCAGCTCGTGGGTCATGTTGTTCACAAAGTCGTTCTTCATCTCAGAATAGCGTTTCTGGCGGAAGATGATGACAATGGTGAAGATGAAGGTGATGAGCAGCACGCCTGTAAAGACGATGGAGGGAATCATGAAGCGCACACCCGAGAAGATGTAGCTACTCATTTCGGGGAAGTGAATCCTCACCACACCCATCTTCGACGAGGGGTCGTTACGGAACAGGGGCTGCGAGTAGGCGTATTCCTCGCCTTCCTCACTATAGTCAGGACAGCGGTAAACTTCACGTCCGTCGGCTGTTGAGACGGTGAAGTGGTAGGGAATGTTGATGCCGTTGTTCATGAGCTGCTCCTTCAGTTCCGAGTCCAGCATCTTGAAGTTGACGCGCTCCTTCAGGGGCTTGTCGCTGGCGGTGTAGAGAATGTTATAGACCACCTCGTCCAGGAGTGCCTTCTGATAGACGTAGCGGTTACGTACTATTTCCTGCATGGTCTTCGAGGCTTCGGCCAGTGTGTTCTTGTCCTTGCGCAGAATCATGGCCTTGCTTGAGGGCTTCAGCTTGAACGTGTTGAGCTCGAACGATGAATAGACCGTTCCGTCGTCAGCAGCTACGGCAAACTGGTGTGAGTGCTTCACCGTCCCGTCCAGTCCGTCAATGCTGACTGAGTCTTGCTTGAAGGCCCTGCGCTCTGTCTCGTTCACGTCTTTCTCCAAGTAGCGCAGCGTCTCGTTCATCTCCAGGTTACGTGAAGCCTGATAGAGTGCGCGGTTGACCGATTCGTCAAACTGCTCCTTCTTCATCTTCGCCATGTCCTCGATGTAGGACACCTGAAGATAGAGCAGGCCGAGGAACGAGAGTCCCATCACAATGGCTATTGTCCAAATCGTACTTTTCTTCATTGCTGTTTCTTCTTTCTGTTTACTGGTTGCAAAGATAAGCCTAATTATCGGAACGGAGTGCAGGTTTTGTTAATTAATTCCGTTAAATTTAACGTTATTAACAAAAATCCATCGTTTTAGTGTTATCCTAAAACATAAAAAGCCGGCAGGAATGTTCGCTAACACCCTGCCGGTCTTAAAAAACCATTTAAATATTACCAGTCCATGTTATTAATCTTCATCCTTCATTTCAGCCTCATGCTGCTTGATGAGCTCCTGCTGTATGTCGTTCGGCACGAGTTCGTAGCTTGAGAACTTAGTGGTGAACGAAGCACGGCCACCCGTCAGCGAGCTCAGGGCAATAGAGTAGCTGGAGAGCTCCTTCAGAGGAATCTTGGCGGTCAGCTTCTGGTAACCGGCCTCTGAGTCCATACCCATGATGATGGCACGGCGGCCCTGCAGGTCACTCATGACGTCACCCATGTAGTCGGCGGGCACCAGCACCTCCAGGTCGTAGATGGGCTCCAGCACCTTCGGGCCTGCCTCCTTGAAGGCTGCCGAGAAGGCATTACGTGCTGCCAGCATGAACGACAGCTCGTTAGAGTCAACGGGGTGCATCTTACCGTCATAGACAATGACGCGGACGTCACGGGCATAAGAGCCAGTCAGCGGGCCCTGCTCCATGCGCTCCATCACACCCTTCAGAATAGCGGGCATGAAGCGCAGGTCAATAGCACCACCTACCACAGAGTTGATGAAGACGAGCTTGCCGCCCCACTCCAGGTCAATCTCTTCCTTGCCCTTGATGTTCATCTTGAACTCCTGACCGTTAATCTTGAAGCTTGTCGGGTCGGGCATGCCCTCGGTGTAAGGCTCCAGAATGAGGTGTACCTCACCAAACTGTCCGGCACCGCCTGACTGCTTCTTGTGACGGTAGTCAGCACGCGCCATCTTGGTAATGGTCTCACGGTATGGAATCTTCGGCTCCACATACTCAATCTGAATCTTCTCGTTGTTCTCCATGCGCCACTTCAGCGTGCGCAGGTGGAACTCACCCTGTCCGTGCACAATAATCTGGCGCAGCTCCTTAGACTGCTCAACCACCCATGTGGGGTCTTCCTGGCGCATCTTGGCCAGCGCAGCCATCATCTTCTCGGTCTCTGCCTCGTTGACGGCCTTGATGGCACGCGAGAACTTGGAGTTAGGATATTTAATGAAGTCGAACCTGTTGTCGCAGTCCTTGCCGTTCAGGGTGTTGCCGGTCTTCACGTCCTTCAGTTTCACCGTACAGCCAATGTCGCCTGCCACGAGCTGGTCCACCTGTATGCGGTTGGCACCTGCACAGGCATAGAGTGTGCCGATGCGCTCCTTTGAGCCGCGGTCTGCATTGGCCAGGTCGTCACCACTCTTCACCGTTCCGCTCATTACCTTGAAGTAGCTCACCTCACCAATGTGGGGCTCCACACCGGTCTTGAAGAAGTAGAGCGACGTGGGGGCAGCAGCGTCGGGGGCTATCTCCTGACCTGCCACGTTCTTCACCTTCGGCATCTCGCTGACGAAAGGCACCACATTGCCTAAGAACTCCATCAGGCGGCGCACACCCATGTCACGGCCTGCACAGACGCAGAACACGGGGAAGATGCTGCGTGTAATCAGACCCTTGCGGATGCCCTCACGCATCTCGTCCTCGGTCAGGTCCTCAGTCTCGAAGAACTTCTCCATCAGCGTGTCGTCACCGGCAGCAGCAGCCTCTACGAGGGCAGCCTTCATCTCCTTGGCCTTGTCAAGCTGGTCGGCAGGAATATCCTCAATGATGGGGGCACCACCCTCGGGCTTCCACGAATACTTCTTCATGAGCAGCACGTCAATGACGCTGTTGAAGCCTGCACCTGTGGCAATAGGATACTGTACGGGCACGCAGTTCGGGCCATAGACCTCCCTGAGCTGACCCAGAATGGCGTCAAAGTCACAGTTGTCGCGGTCCAGCTGGTTCACTAAGAAGATAACGGGCTTCTTCAGCTTCTCGGTGTTACGGAAGGCATTCATCGTGCCCACCTCGGGACCGTACTGTCCGTTCACCAGGATGACGGCCTGGTCAGTAACGTTCAGGGCGGTGATGGCACCACCTACGAAGTCGTCAGAACCCGGACAGTCAATGATGTTGAGCTTCTTGTTGTTCCACTCCACATGGAATACCGTTGAGAATACGCTGTAGCCGTACTCCTGCTCAACGGGGAAATAGTCACTCACGGTGTTCTTGGCCTCTACCGTACCACGACGCTTAATAATACCAGCTTCGAAAAGCATACTCTCGGCAAGAGTTGTCTTGCCGCTACCCGCACTGCCAAGCAATGCAATGTTTTTGATCTCGTTAGTTTGATAAATCTTCATACAAAAATTATAATTTTAGGTTGTTGTTTTCGAAAAGCGAGGCTAAAATTAGTCATTTTCGAACAAATAACCTACAAATTCTTTCAAATATTAAACTTTATTAGTAATTTTGCCCACACTATGACGGGAATTTACCTTCACATACCCTTCTGCAAGAGCCGGTGTTCCTATTGTGCCTTCTACTCTACCACACACCTGGAACTGCGCCAGCAATACGTTGATGCCCTCTGCCGCGAAGCCGGGCTCAGGGCTGGTGACCTGCCCGTGCAGTCCATCTACCTCGGCGGGGGCACCCCCAGTCAGCTGTCGGCGGCGCAGCTGGAGCAGCTCTTCTCCTATATATATAATAGGTATAAGGTAGTCGAAGGGGCTGAGGTCACCATAGAGTGTAACCCCGACGACGTTACGGCTGACTATGCCCAGGCACTCGCACAGCTGCCCGTCAACCGCATCAGCATGGGCGCACAGACCTTCGACGACCAGCGGCTGCGCTACCTCCACCGCCGTCACACCAGCCAGCAGGTCACACAGGCCGTCACCCTTCTCCGGCAGGCAGGCTTCCGCAACATCAGCATCGACCTGATGTACGGTTTCCCCCACGAGACACTCGCCGACTGGCAGCAGGACATCAACGCAGCCCTCGCACTCAACGTGGAGCACCTCTCAGCCTACTGCCTCATGATAGAGGAAGGAACGCCGCTCTACGAGCAAATGAGGAACGGGAAATCAGAAATGAGTAATGACGAGACCGACGAGCTGGAACGCCAGATGTACGAGCTGCTCATGGACCGTCTGGCGTCAGCAGGCTACGAGCACTACGAAATCAGCAACTGGAGCCTCGCCCCCCGCCCCCTCCAAGGAGAGAGTGGGCTGAAGAGCTACCGCGCTGTTCATAACAGCAACTACTGGCGTGACGTGCCCTACATCGGACTGGGGGCAGCAGCCCACTCCTACGACGGCCACTACCGTTCCTGTAACGTCTCAGACCTCACGGCCTACATACGCCGCACAGCCCAGGGGCTCTCCGTTGTTGAAGACCGTGAGCCCATAGAGGGCTGGACACGCTATGATGACCGCATTACCGTAGCCCTGCGCACCCGTGAGGGGCTCGACCTCTCTGCCCTGCCCTCACCCCAGCGCCGTTACTGTCTGCACGAGGCCCAGCCCTTCCTCTCCGACGGACTCCTGCGTCACGAAGGCCACCACCTCATCCTCACCCGCAAGGGCCTCTTCGTCAGCGACATGGTCATGGCCGGACTGATGAAGGGATAAGCAGGGGTACTGTCGGCGTTGTCATTGTGCGCAACGGAGAGATTGTTGACTCGTTCTACTCACTCATTCAGCCAGAGCCGAACTATTACAACTACTGGTGCCAACAAGTGCACGGCCTCGGCCATGAAGATACTGACGATGCGCCCGTGTTCCCCTACGTGTGGGCGCAGATAGAGCCCCTGATAGCGGGCCTGCCCCTTGTGGCTCACAACAAGCCCTTCGACGAAGGCTGCCTGAAGGCCGTGTTCCGTGTCTATCAGATGGACTATCCCGACTATGCGTTTTACGACACCCTTTGTGCCTCACGCCGAGTCCTGCCCAACCTGCCCAACCACCAGCTTCAAACCGTAGCAGCCGCCTGTGGCTATCAGTTAGCCCGCCACCACCACGCCCTTGCCGATGCCGAAGCCTGTGCCTGGATAGCAAGGGAGATTCTGTGAGATTTAACGAAACTCCTGACCCCCTCTGACTCCCCCTGTAGGGGGAGGACAGATACTTTGCAAGCCCTTGCGTGGTAATTGTCATACTCCATTTAGAATAGGACTTTGCTCGTTTTCGCTTTCGAGGTGGTGATTGTGATACTATTGAGCAAATAAAGTTGTGTACTTTTTCGAATGCGAGGGCAAAGATAGTGCAAACCGAGCGAAATACAAAATATTTTCAGAATTATTTTTTCATTTCCGAGCGTGAGTGGATTGCACAGCGGAGACCCTACTGTGTTCTTGTAAGGAGTTTGTTTTGGTGCAACATTGGTGCAACAATTTGGCTATTTTAATACTTTCTGTTACCTTTGTATTGTTTTAGCAAACTTTGAAACACCTTTAAATAAAGGACTTTTAAAATATTTGAGAAATAATAGAATGTTATATTTGTAGTTCGGCTCTGGGTACAAGGCTTGAAAGCAAAGTGTGTTGGCTATCAATTAGTTACAACACACTTTTTTATTTTTGGTGCAACATTGGTGCAACAATTCTTGATTTTCATATATATTTTGTACCTTTGCGTCAAAATATGGTTGTTTTATTGCTCATTAAAAAAGGCTCCGCTAATCTGTAAAGACTTGCGGAGTCTCTTTTGATAGAGGGCACTCGGGGGGTAATTTGAATTGATGCCCAATTATTGGGTAGGTACAATTCCAGAATTTCAAAAAAAAAGAAAATTTACTTTGATTTAGTCCAACTTCCCCCTAAAATCCAACCGATAAAACCAAGTATTATAATTAGTTCCATAATAGAATATATTTAGTATTGTTTCTCTGCCTTCATCTGTAAACTCTCAGTTCCCATCTTTAATGTTAAGTCTGCTTTGCTACTATTTAGGGAATTAACAGTATATACAGCATATTCTTTACCACTCACATAAGTAGTTATAGTTTTTCCATTAACTTTATACGTGCCACTACCATTGCCCAAATAACCAGAGCCATAAAAAGTACCATTCTCATAAAAGGTGATATTCATGCCAAATCTTGTATATGGATATTTGGTTACATCATACCATCTGCCATCAACTTTCAACTCTGTTGCTTTCCATTTTCCATAAAGTTGTTCCATAGGATATGCAAAATCATCATCATCATCCTTAGAACATGAAGTTAGACAAAGGCTTAGCATTGCTAAAAGAATCATCACATGAGTTACTTTTTTCATTGTAGTTGGTGGGCGTTTATATGCCAT
>ONRS01000082.1 GCA_900320255.1 uncultured Prevotellaceae bacterium | reverse complement strand
TATAACTTTTTCCCGAGATTTAAGTTACTTTTTCCCGAGATTCTCACCTACAATCTCGGGAAAAACACATAAGAATCTCGGGAAAAAGTTATAACAATCTCGGGAAAACTTATAACAATCTATCGGCGAACTAGATACAAAAGCACGCAGAAGAGCAGGAAAAGCCCTTGCAAAATGGTTGGATTTTCCTTGCTTTTTAACTTCACTTCCTCAACTTATCACTTTGCTTGCAAAGAATTTCGCTAACTTCAATAAAGAAGAACTTGAGAAACTTGAGTAAAAAAACAAAAAAAAGCAACGATGTGTCATTACTTAAAAAACTTCGTATTTTATTTTGTATTGTTCTCACTTATTCGTATCTTTGCAGACAGCAAAAGACTTTAAAAACTAAAAGTTTAGAAAATTATGGGTAAAATTAAGACTATTGGAGTTCTGACGTCGGGCGGCGATGCTCCCGGCATGAACGCAGCCATTCGCGCCGTGACACGCGCTGGTATCTACAACGGTTTCAACATCAAGGGCATCTATCGTGGCTACGAGGGACTTATCCATGACGAGGTGAAGCCATTCACTACCGAGGACGTGAGCGGCATCATCAGCCGTGGCGGCACCATCCTGAAGACCGCACGTTCCAAGGATTTCATGACCATGGAGGGTATGCAGAAGGCCTACGAGACGTGCAAGAAGGAAGAAATTGACGCCCTGGTGATCATCGGCGGCAACGGCTCGCTGACGGGTGCCTGGAAGTTTGGCGTGGAGTTCGATTTCACCTGCATCGGTCTGCCTGGCACCATTGACAATGACCTTTATGGCACTGATGCCACCATTGGTTACGATACGACGATGAACACCATCATGGAGTGTGTTGACCGCATACGCGACACGGCCAACTCTCACGAGCGCATCTTCTTCGTCGAGGTGATGGGCCGCGATGCCGGCTTCCTGGCTCAGAACTGTGCCATTGCCTGCGGTGCCGAGGCTGCCATTGTGCCCGAGGAGACCACCGACGTGGACCAGTTGGCCGAGTTCATGAACCGTGGCATACGCAAGTCGAAGAAGTCGTGCATTGTCATCGTCTCAGAGAGTCCCAAGTGCGGTGCCCTCTACTATGCTGACCGCGTGAGACATGAGTTCCCCGAGTTCGATGTGCGCGTCTCCATACTGGGACACCTGCAGCGAGGCGGCAGCCCCACGGCAGGCGACCGCGTCTTTGCCAGCTGTATGGGCTATG
The DNA here is from genome assembly GCA_900320255.1 of uncultured Prevotellaceae bacterium. Classification (GTDB taxonomy): domain Bacteria; phylum Bacteroidota; class Bacteroidia; order Bacteroidales; family Bacteroidaceae; genus Prevotella. The sequence continues at coordinate 1,245 of ONRS01000082.1, read as the reverse complement.
GAGCCATCGAGGCCATCAAGCAGGGTCAGCGCAACGTGATGATAGGCTACAGGCATGACGATGTTGAATTGGTGCCCTTCTCCGAGGCCATCCGCACCGACAAGCGTTTTGACAAGCGGCTCATTGCTGTGCTCAACGAGCTGAGCATTTAGACAATGCGCTAACGCCAACAGCCCCCTTCCGTTCATGAGGGGGCTGTTATCGTTAATCAACCTTAAACTGACTTATATTTCTTGCATATCGCGAAGACACCATCCTGATCATCGCCTTTGGCGGCATGCTCTATGATGAGCAGGGGTAACGTCAAAAAAATAGGGGCGTAATGTTGGAAATTTCGTTTTTTTTTACGAACTTTGCAGCAAATAACCTGAAACGTAACCCTTATATTAACAAAAAAAGAGCCGAAGCGTATGAAAATTAAAGCAGAGTGCGTCAATGCCCCGCAGTGGAAGACGTTGACCGTAAAGGCTACACTGCCTGAAGAACTGAAGTGCCTGGGCGAGATGGCCCATAACATGTGGTGGGTGTGGAACCACGAAGCCCGCGACCTGTTCCGTGAACTTGACACGGACCTCTACCACGAGACGCGTCATAACCCTGTGATGCTGCTGGAGCGGCTGACCTTTGCCCGTAAGGAGGAGATACTGCGCGACAAGGCGCTGATGAAGCGCATTAACGATGTCTATGCCAAGTTCCGTGCGTACATGGACGTGGAGCCCGACCGCAGCCGCCCCTCGGTGGCATACTTCTGCATGGAGTACGGTCTGCACTCAGCCCTGAAGATTTACTCGGGCGGCTTGGGCATGCTGGCGGGCGACTATGTGAAGGAGGCCAGCGACTCTAACGTGGATATGTGTGCCGTAGGTTTCCTGTATCGTTTCGGCTACTTCACCCAGAGCCTGTCCATCGACGGTCAGCAGATAGCCAACTACGAAAGCCAGAACTTCGGCTCGCTGCCCATAGAGCGGCAGATGGACCAGGACGGCAACCCGCTGGTGGTGGATGTGCCTTACCTGAACTTTCATGTTCATGCCTACGTGTGGCGTGTCAACGTGGGTCGCGTAAAACTGTACCTGCTGGATACTGACAACGACATGAACTCAGACTTCGACAAGCCCATTACCCACTCTCTCTATGGCGGCGACTGGGAGAACCGCCTGAAGCAGGAGATTCTGCTGGGCATCGGCGGCATGCTGCTGCTGAAGAAGCTGGGCATTAAGAAAGATGTGTATCACTGCAACGAGG
>ONRS01000072.1 GCA_900320255.1 uncultured Prevotellaceae bacterium | reverse complement strand
TCTGCAATGTTCTTGTCCTGTATTCGATTGTGGAAGTTTCGAAGTCCAAAAACAAAGCGTCAGTAACGCCTTCTAATATGTAGTGCCCGCCTGACAGCTCCGCACAACTCATAGTGCATCACAGCCATTCAAGCGAATGCAATTGCAAAGTTACGAATTAAGAAGGACAATACAAAATAAAAACGGAATTATTTTTTCGCCATGTGGAAGAACCTTTATTTTGGCTTTGCCTCATGCCCTTATCCCCCACACCAGCAAGCAACATCCTCTTACAGCGGATCGCCCATCGGGCGAAGGGGGGACTTCCCTATGCGCTTCCACGTCTCTACGGGCTGCACGCTTTCATCGAAGACGTTACCCTTGACGGTCTGCACTTTACCCGTGAGGTAATTGTAGCTGACGGTTTCCTGTTCACCAGACATGCGTGAGAAGCTGTCCGACTCCTTACCTATCAGGAAAAAATCATCGTTCTGATAGCGGAAAATGTAGGAGTCGGTCGAATGGTAACTGCTGCCGGCTGAGTACATGCGGCCTATCGCTATGCGAAGTGTGCCGCGATCCGTAATACTAATGACACAGTCCAGCAGCTCTTGCTCTGACTCCTGCGCTGGCATAACGTTGTTATATTGTTTCCAACATCTAAACTCTCCCCCGCCTGTACCAAAGTATATGCCCAATACAGGTTGGTTGAAGTTATATTCGTAACCGTCATCGCGAACCCGTATGTGCTCGCGGAAGTCAGGAGTTGCTGAAACGACGAGGTCGGCAATGCCGTCTTTGTTCAGGTCGCCAACAGCCTCAATATGCTCCCACCCTGACGGCACGATCTCGTCAACATTCTTACCCGCATCCTTCAGCAGGTTCTGCGCTCCAGCTGAATACGGGAGAGTAATCACCAATAATAATAAGGTAAATAATAAGGCTCTTGCCGATACTTCAGTCTTTTTCATATTCATAACTCCTATTCTTAATAGCTGCCACAAATGTACAAACATTTTTTGACGTGACAAAACAAACAAAGCAAAAACCGTCATCATCATGTCATAACGATGCCATTTACTGAAGATAAACCTATGACTTACGACTCATAAACCATATACTTACAGGTGACAATGATGGTATTTAGACTTACAAAACACGTCATTCTCGCCCGAGCCTATAGAGAAGTGCCACTTCTCGCCAGGGAAAGTGGCACTTTGATACCGGAGAAGTGCCACTTCTCTACCCAAGAAGTGCCGTTTCTCTGCGAGGTGCGCCCCCTAAGGAAAAGATTTTCAGAGAAAACACCTACCACCTACCTCAATATGGCTGAAACACCGATGCAGACAGCGTTTCGGCACAGGTAGGTGTTAGCGAAACACCTACCTAACACCTACCTGACACCTACCTTCGGTATGAGAAATGAGAAATGAGAAATGAAGAATTGAAAGAAAATTGACATTTTTCTTGCAAAAATCTTGCTGAAAATTTGGAATTCGCTTAAAAATTTTGTACCTTTGCAGTTGGCATGATGCAAGTGAAAAACACTTTTGGCCACTCATCGCCCTCGTAACCTTTTAAAATCTTTATTATTATGCTGGATTCATTATGTGTGAATGGTGAGGCCATTGTGGCTTCACAGAAGAAGATGTTAGCAGCAGAGCTGTTTCTTCAGGACAACTACTTGTTCCGACGCAACATGCTGAACGGAAAAGTGGAGTTTTCAACCAAGCCCCAAACCAATGAGGAGCCCAATTGGCGAGCACTTACGCAAGAAGCCTTGAACAGCATCATCGTCAGGGCCAAGCGGGAGGATGTCTGCGAAGGTGGAAATCCGAAAGGTGACATCGTTGAACTGCTTCATTCTGAAGAAGTTCCCGTGTTCAACCCCATCGGTGACTACTTGGAACACCTGCCCCATTGGGACGGAAAGAACCATGTGGCAAACCTATTCAGCCGCATTCCTGGCATCAGCACGGAGCAACACAGTTTCCTCGCTGTCTGGCTGCGGTCGGCAGTAGCCCACTGGCTACAGATGGACACGCTTCACGGCAATGAATGTGTGCCCACCCTGATAGGTGAACAAGGTTGCGGAAAGACAACCTTCGTTAAGCGCCTGCTGCCGAAGCATCTGCGTCAGTACTTCCTGGACCATCTTAACCTGTCGAACAAGTTCGACAAGGAAATGGCGCTGACCAACAACCTGCTGGTGAACCTTGACGAACTGGAGGCCATACGCCCCAGTCAACATGCGGCACTGAAGCAGACGCTCTCAAAAAGCAAGGTGAACGGACGCCCCATCTACGGCAACTCACAGGAAGACCGCATGCGCTTTGCCTCGTTCGTAGCCACGACGAACAACCCTCACCCTCTCACCGACGCTACTGGTAGCCGACGTTACATCTGCCTGTCTATTCCGCATGGGCTCATCATCGACAACACAGGAGACATCTGTTACGAGCAGCTTTATGCCCAAGTGCTCTACGAAATTCGTGAGCTGAAGATTCCCTACTGGTTCAATAACTCGGAGGTGGCACGCATTCAGGAGTTAAATCATAACTACATGGAACAAAAGGACATAGCAGACATTCTGCGCTGCTGTTTCCGTAAGCCTGAAAGCAACGAGGCTGCAACGACTATGAACTGTTCGGAACTTATCAGGATGATTCAACAGGAATACCCCTCTGTAAAGAATGACCACAGTACTAAGGTACACTTAGGACTGGCCATGAAGGAATTGGGATTTGAGCACACACATCGCGGCAACGTGATGTTCTACAAGGTCATCCCTCTCATGGCTGCCTAAAGGTAGGTGTTGAGGTAGGTGTCAGGTACCTCTTAGGTAGGTGTTTGAGCGACACCTACCTCCTCTAAAACCTCGTGTACATCGGTATTTCAGGCATATAGAGGTAGGTGTTTACATTTTTTTAGCGAAATTTCTTTTTGCAGTATGATATAATTTGCGTATATTTGCAATTCCTAAAACTTAATGAATATGAATATTGGAGACAAAGCACCCGAAATACTGGGTAAAGACGAGAACGGAAAGGAAATCAAACTGAGCGATTTCAAGGGTAGGAAACTTGTGCTGTACTTCTATCCGAAGGACAACACCAGCGGATGTACAGCTGAGGCATGCAGTCTGCGTGACCACTACAACGAGCTACAAACCGCTGGATATGAAGTGGTAGGCGTCAGCAAGGACTCTGCTGCTTCGCACATTAAATTCAAGGAGAAGCATGAGCTGCCTTTCCCCCTGATTGCCGACATTGACCACTCGCTACTGGAGACCATGGGAGCATGGGGCGAGAAAAACATGTATGGCAAGAAGACCATGGGCACTATCCGCACCACCTTCATCATCAACGAAGAAGGTTTCATTGAGCAAATCTTTGCCGGCAAACAGGTAAAGACCAAGGAGCATGCCAAGCAAATATTGAGCGTTGAGCGTTGAGTGTTGTTAGCGTTAAGGTTAACGTTAGGGTTGAAAACAAAAAAGCCCTGCTATCGCTGTGATAACAGGGCTTCACTCTTAAAAAGGAGGCGGCTTCCTACTC
>ONRS01000066.1 GCA_900320255.1 uncultured Prevotellaceae bacterium | reverse complement strand
TCAAAAATGCCGTTGCCAGAGCTTTGGGATTAGCCATATAATTAGAAGGCGCACTTTTTACAAGATTCCGCAAGCTCATCAAGGCCCCTTGCGGAATCTTGCTTTTATCTCCAGAAATGATCAGAAGAACCCATGATTCCACAACATTTTCTTGACTTTTCCTTTTTCTTTCAGAATTATTTGCTATATTTGCAGTCGAAAACTTATTGTCGAACCCTTTAAACGATTTTGCTAATGAAGTAGAAACAGAATGAAAGAACGCAACAGGCCGTTTATGTTGAGGCTCAGCCCAACGCGGCCACAGAGATTTTATTCAACAAACCAATTATTAACTTACAGATTAGCGTTTCTGTTCATACTTATACATAAGATTTGAGCTTTTGCTCTTGTTCTTTGGACTCGAATACCGCCAATATTCTTCACCAAAGGAACAAGCAGACAGAAGGCTCACGCTTGATAGGCGTGGGCTGTTCTTGCTTGTTTTGGTGATTGGTCGCTTGGCGGTAACCTGAGTTCAGATAAGCATCGAATGGTTCCGCCTTTTATATTTTAGAAAATGAAAAAAAATTTAATTTGGTTATTATTGGGAATCCACTTTTTATTCCTATCTTGTTCATCAGATTCTTCCGAAGAAGATAACTCTATGCCAAATTCTGGAAAGAAAGAGAAGTTGAGCGGAATTCGACTTTATAGCGTTGACGGAATGGCTATTACTTACGATGATAAAAACGAAATAGCAAGCATACATACGTCTCGATGGGGTAATGTTGAGCTCTCTCTTACTCCCACGTTAAATGGTGCATACCTCTCACAATTTAGTGATGGTGATCGTACAACCGTTTCATGGAGCGGGGATAATCCTAACCAAGAAAAAGGATATGGATTTGAAAGTACAGCAACCTATGGAGAAGATTATGATGACAAAGCCTTTTGCATGGCATTCAATCTTTATGCAATGCTTTATGGCGATGTATACAAACCTCATATCCTTGGTATTCTTTATGGACAAACATTTTATAACAAGATGGGTATAAACGCCAAGCAGTTGGTAACACACGTTGACTATCATGAAACAGACATTGACGAGTATGATGATATGAGTGTTGATTTTGAATACCAGAAAGACACTGAAGGGAATATCACACTTATTACCTATCATATCAAGACCAACTCGTATAAGCATGGTGAACTCATCTCGGCCAGAGAGAAAACAGAAAGTATAAGCCTCGTATGGAAAGAATATAAGTTGGGTGACTATTATGACGGCACTCTATATTACAATATTATTTCTAATACTGAGGCTCAGGTAGTAATGGCTCGTAAAGATGCCTCCAGTGTTGTTGTTCCTAATTCAGTCGAAATAGGAGGAAAGGAATATTCTGTGACATCTGTTGGCCCAAGGGCTTTTGTATCTAATAGCAAGTTGATCTCTATACAACTCCCAAACAGCCTAACCACTATATGCGATTCTGCTTTTTGTAATTGTAGCGCCCTTTCCTCCATTTTGATTCCTGCTGAAGTTACGAGCATTGGTAAAGGGGCTTTCCGTGGCTGTGAACTACTTTCATCCATAACATTTCCAGATGGCTTGTCAGCCATCGGCGATGATGCATTCTATGACTGTGCAAATTTGACAGCAATTAGTTTGCCAGATAATATTCAGAGCATTGGCAGATATTGCTTTGGTGGAACAAGTATTACTTCAGTAGTAATTCCTCGCCAAATGACTAATGTAGCGGGTTTTGAGAACTGTAGGCAATTGAAAACTGTCAAGTTGCATGATGCTGTGTCTTTAATTGGTAATAAAGCTTTTGAGGGTTGTACAAGTCTTTCTGAGATAAACCTTCCTTTAGCAGTAACAGAAATCGGGTCGTGTGCTTTTGAAGAATGTTCTAGTCTTGAAAGCATCATAATTCCTCAAAATGTTACAACAATCGGTTCGGGAGCTTTTTCTGGTTGTAGCAAGCTCAAGGAGATTGCCATTCCAGAAGGTGTCACCATTATTGATATAAAAACTTTCTCGGGCTGTAGCAGCCTTGCAAAAGTAACAGTGCCTAGCACTGTTACGGAAATAGGCATTTTAGCTTTCAAAGATTGTATTGGCCTCAATAATTTTTATTGCTATGCCAAACAAATGCCAAAATGTGATAGAGCCCTACTTTACCATGAAAATATTTTTGATGGCTGTGATTTGTCAAATGCTGTTTTGCATGTACCCCTATCTGCAATTAGCTTATATGCAAAGACAGACCCTTGGAGCAGATTTAAGACAATACAATCGATAGAATCTATTCCGCCATTATACTAATGGTCTGAAAATTAGACAAGATTTATCCATTAAATAACAAATCATGAACAAAAAGAAATTATATCAGATGATGGCCACTTTATTTGTGGCTATGCTTTGTATCAGTTTTGCCTCTTGTGGCGGTGGTGATGACGATGAAGAAGATATATCAGGAGGTTCTTCTTCATCAAGAGCAAAAGTCTCTCTGAGTCTGAAAGGAAGTGGTACGGATTATACTGCAACTGTTACGGTTAGTGGAGTAAATGCTTCGGAAGTCATTGTGCTTGGCGTTCGCGCAGAGCCTCAATCAACTTCAGGATATAAGCCAGGAAAGTATTTTGAGGCAGGCAGCAGGTCAACAACAGGAACCTGTAAAGTCAAGTTGGAAAGAGGCACGACGTATTTTATTTATGGTTATGCCAACGTTAATGGCACACGTGTGGAAAGTGCCAAACAGACAAAGACTGTCAGATAATGCTCATGTGGGATAGGGACTTGCCCCTCTAACATTCAGAGACCTCAGTGGATAAGAAACATGGTGACTTTCATCCGCTGAGGTTTCTTTTTTCATGATTTGTTTGGGAGTTTCCAGAATATTGTGTATCTTTGCGACGTTGAACAAACTATAGCATTATTCAGATGAAAACGACAAGCGAATACATCGACCTTATAAAAGCACATTCCGACGAGATTTGCTCTCAGTTCGGTGTAAAGACTTTGCGTCTGTTCGGCTCAGTCTCCCGTGGTGAGCAGCATGAGGGTAGTGATGTAGATGTTTGTGTGGAAATGGAGCCTCGCATCTATCTCGTTGTCCGCCTTCAGAGATACCTTGAGCAATTGTTAGGGTGTCCTGTGGATGTCATTCACATGCACAAGCATATTAATCCGTATCTTTTAAAGGAAATCAATCGGGATGGAATTTACGTCATTAATTAAACGTGAAAGAGTAAAGAATACCTTTGAGCAGATTAACAATGCCGTCAGGGCAAAGATGGAAGACGGTGGTATCTCGTGCGTTTTGAAACTGACCAGCGTACCATTATATCGAAAAAGAGCGCATACCGCTTGCTCATTTCCTTTTCCAGGTTTGTGTTTCGTACAGGAAACCAATGTAGCCACGCACCTTCAGCTTGTCTCCCTCTAACCAGATGGAGCATTTGTAGTCCTTGCCGTTCTTGGGGTTATAGATGCGGCCACCCTCCCACTTGTCTTTCTTCTTGGTCAGGCCCGAGAGGATGTTAACACCCATCAGTTTCCGGCTGCGCAATTTCTCGTCCTTGTTGTGTATGTCCTTCGTGTCAGGACCCTTTGCCAGCCAGACAATCTTGCCGTTTACTGTGCCGTTCGACTCATAGATTTCCACTTGGGCATCACCGGCTTCGGTGAGCCACTTTCCCTTAATGTCCTGAGCATAGCCCATCCATGTAAACATGGAAAGGGCGAAAATTAAAACAAATTGTTTCATCATTTTATTTTCTTTATGTTTATCTTGTTTTCTTCTCATTACCTTACATGCTTTGGTGCAAAGATACAACATTTTCGGTAGATACTTGCTTAATTTAAGAAAAAGTTGTATTTTTGTAGTGTTAAATCAACAAAACCCATAGAGGTTGACACAACAGAAAAGTATATTTTATGGCATTAAGAGTATTATGTGACCGCATCCTGCAAGAAGGGCGGCTTATGGAAGGCGGCATTCTGAAGGTGGACCGCTTTGTGAACCATCAGATGGACCCCTACCTGATGAAACAAATAGCTATTGAGTTTATTCGTCGGTTTGCCGACTTGAAGGTGAACAAGATTCTTACCATCGAGGCCTCGGGCATAGCGCCTGCGGTGATGTTAGGCTATCTGATGGAGTTGCCTGTGGTCTATGTGAAGAAGAAGGTGCCCTCTACGATGGAGTATTTCTATCAGGCCAGCGTGCGCTCGTTTACCAAGCAGCGGTCTTATAACGTCATCATCAACAAGGAATACCTGACGGCCGACGACCACGTGCTGTTCATTGACGACTTCCTGGCTTTCGGCAATGCCGGCAAGGGCATCATTGACCTCTGCCGCCAGGCTGGCGCAACGATTGAAGGCATGGGCTTTATTATAGAGAAGGAGTTCCAGCACGGTCGGGAGTTGTTGCAGAAAGAAGGCATCCGCCGCATCGAGTCACTGGCCATCATTGAGTCGCTCGACGATGGCCAGATAAAGATAAAGGAAGATTAAAAAGAATCACTTGCACTCACCGTCACCATAGACGTAGGTGAAGGCACCGCTCTGGTAGTCGAAGATTTCCTCAGGACGGAAGAAGCGGCGCAGCTCGATGGCAGCGTTCTCCACCGAGTCGGAGGCGTGTACAATGTTCTGCTGGTTGCTCATGGAGAAATCACCACGAATAGTGCCGGGAGCAGCCTCACGACCATTGGTGACACCGGCCATAGCACGTACCACTTTGACGGCATCAACACCGCTCAGGGCCAGAGCCACTACAGGCGAAGCCTGCATCGAAGCAGCCAGCGAGGGGAAGAAGGGCTTGTCGGCCAGATGAGCATAGTGCTCACGCAGAATCTCGTCGCTCAGTTGCATCATCTTCATGCCTGAGATGCGCAGTCCGCGACGCTCAAAACGGGTTAATACTTCGCCAATAAGCTGGCGCTGAACACAACTGGGCTTCAGTAATACAAGCGTTGTTTCCATACTAATTCCAATATTGTTTTAGGTTAGACATTAATAGCGTTTATTTATTTCACTTTCCACACGTTTAGCACGATTCCATCGAAGTGCTGCGTCCAGTCAGGCTGGCAGACATAGATGGCGTTGTTGACCCAGGCATAGGGGCTGTCAGCCGGTGCCTCGAACTGTGGAGCCGCCTTGAAGTAGAACTCCGCATTACCCTGAGCGTCCTTGCCGTTGCAGATGATGCCTCGGTTGCGCACGTGGATGTAGGTGCCGTCGTCAGTCTGTATGCTGTAGATGGCTTCCAGCTCCGTGCGGCTGCCGTCGGCACTGGCCAGCTGGTAGTCGGCACCTCCGTTCAGAATGGTTCCGCGTAACCGTGGCCCTTCGAATGTTCCGCCCGTTATGGGTATGACGATGCGCCGTCCGTGGGGTGTCTCACCGACGGTGTAGGTCTGGCCGAGTGTTACCTTCAGCTGCATCATAAACTCGAGTTCAGGAGTCGCTGTCGGCACGTTGCCCTGGGCACGTGCAGTAGCCATTGCTGTCAGAAGCACCAAGGCTACCAGGAAAAGTTTTTTTGTCTTATTCATTTCATGTGCAAAGATAGTGCAAACTGAGTGAAATACAAAATAAATACACGAAGTTTTTATTTTTATACAAAAAAATGTTATCTTTGCACTCAAAACAATATTATATAATATAAGGAACGTGCGCAAGAGACCTCAGTTGTACCTGTTGCTACTGCTATGCCTGCTGTTGACAGAGTGCCGTCAGCCTGCGACGGTAATGGACGACGAGAACGCCGTCTATTACTGGCGTACGGAGTGGCGGCTCGATTCCATCGAGGTGGCATTCCTGCAGCAGTATGACATTCATAAGGTCTATTGCCGTTACTTCGATGTGGTGATGACCGACGACGGTCCCATGCCCAACGCCACCATCACCTTTGGTGAAAACCCGTCACCCGTTGCCCAACACCTCATTCCTACCGTCTATATCACCGAAGACTGCATGCACGAGCCCCATCCGGGACTGGCCCGGAAGCTGGTGCGCCGCGTGTTGCAGATGAACGAGACGAACGACATCGAGAGAGTCAGCGAGATACAGATAGACTGCGACTATACCGACCGCAGCCGGGCGACGTATTACGACTTCCTCAGCGAAGTGCGCCGTGAGGCCGAAAGCCAGGGACTGCGCCTTTCCACCACCATTCGCCTGCACCAGCTGTCCATGCCGCCACCACCTGCCGACTACGGCGTGCTCATGCTTTATAACACGGGCAGCCCCCGCAACTTCGTGGAACGCAACCCCGTGCTCGACTTCCGCGATGTGCAGCCCTACCTCAGCCGTCTCGACGACTACGAGCTGCCCTTGGCGGCGGCCTATCCCGTCTTTCTCTGGCAGCGCGAAATCAACGGCGTGCGCATTGAGCACGAGGTGACAGCCGACGAAATTCTGCGCGTAAAGAAGGCTGTTGAGCATCAGCGGCCCGAGCTGCGCCATACCATTCTGACTTATCATTTAGACAACGAGAATATTAACCGTTATAACACAGAAACCTATGAAGCGATTTATCATCATTAGCCTCATGGCCATTACCGTGCTGCCCATGATGGGCTGCATCTGGATTGACAACCACAACTCTTACCTCTTCCGCGTCTGCAACGACGAGGATTTCAGTTCCCGCATGGACAAAATCACCATCAACAACTGGAAGGCCTACTTGGGCGTTACCAAAGACTACTGGTGGTTTGATGCCGAGGAAGTCATTAAGTATGCCAGTTCGCACGGCGACAACCTCATGGTCAGTTATGTCAATCACCTGAAGGACTATCTTGACTGTGCACGTCAAGTACGCTACGAGGTGTGGGACTATCCCACCAAGGAAGATATACAGGAGCGCAACCAGAAGCTCGGCGTCATTCGCTCCTATGCCCAGAGCAAGCTGAAGACCAAGCTGCGCAGTCAGCACGCCCTGCTCTTCATGCGCTGTAACATGATCATGGGCCGCCACCAGGAGAACATCACCTTCTGGGAGCAGACCGCCAGCCAGTACATAGAGACCGTCTATAAGGACATGATGCTGAACATCTATGCCGGTGCACTTTATAAGTCAGGCCGACTCGATGAGGCCGGACGCATCTTTGCCCAGCAGGCTGACTGGAACAGCCTGATGACGCAGTACTACAAGAAACGTTCCTTTGCCGCCATTCGCCATGAGTACCAGCGCGACCCCAACTCCGCCGTGCTGCCCTTCCTGCTGCAGGACTTTGTCAACAATGCCCAGGAGGCCATTGACGGCTCTGACGAGCATGAAGGAGGCTTCGGCGGCAAGCTCTTCATTCGCGACATCAAGCGCAGCGAGGCAGAGCAGATGTGGCAGTTTGCCGGACAGGTGGTGCGCGACGGCAAGACCAACGACCCCGCCCTCTGGAAGTCGGCACAGGCCTGGTTGGAATACCTCTTCGGCAACAGGCGCCAGGCACTCAGCGACATTACTGAGGCCCTTTCGCTCGACGGCACCCAGCAGTCGAAGGACGTGGCACGCATCATCAGCATCTACATCAAGTCGGACGTGACGCCCGTTAGCAAGAACTTCGAGGCCTGGCTTGCTGACGAGTTCGACTGGCTCAGTGCCGACGGGCGATACTTCGCCAAGGACCGTCTCGTCCACCAGGTGCTGGTGCCGAAGTACCAGCAGGCCGGACGCGAAAGCACCGTGCTCGCCCTTTACCGCTCGGTCAATGCCTATCAGTATGACGACATGATTGACACCATGCGCGTGGAGAAGCTCATCAGCTTCCTGGACTATCCTGCTGCCAACCACAACAGCGCGTTCGACAACTACCTGAAGCGCCAGGTCGTTGACAACGAGGCGGCGTTGACCGACCTCATCGGCACCAAGTACCTGCGACTCTGCGAGTGGCAGAAGGCCATAGACTGGTTCCAGAAGGTGCCGCAGATCTTCTACCGCAATGCCAGCTATGCCGTCTATGTCAAGAAGCGCCGTGTCGATGTGGAGCCTTGGGTCAAGCGCCAGTGGCTCAAGGATGCTGACTACGCACAGCAATACACCCTCACCACCAACCCCAAGGCCGACTTCGCACGCCAGATGCAGAAAATGGAAGGCGAGCTCAGCGTGCTCTCCGGTCAGGCGCGCTATCAGCGCTGCTACGACCTGGCCGTCCGCTATGCCCAGGCCCACTACGAGGGTGACTGCTGGTACCTGACGCGTAGGTCGAAGAGTGCCTACATCGGCGAGACTCCCAACGAGGTGGATTTTGCCCAGAAAGCCAACTACTACCTCCGTGAGGCCGAGGCCACCAAGGACCGCAAGCTCAAGGAGCGCGTGCTCTTTGCTGAGTCGTACGTCTATCTGAATCCTGACCGTTGGTTCACCGAGGAGTGGAACGACGCGGCCAACGAGGTAGTGCGCATTCCGCAGCCCAACACCCGGCAGTATAAGGCACTGGCCCGTCTGGCAGAGTTTGAGCGGCAGAACGGTTCCAGCATCAGTCAGTACGTCACCCTCTGCGATGAATACGTTACATTTTGTGCAAAATACAAATAACCGATGATGAAGAGAAACTGCTTAGCCGTATTGGCATTGCTCGTGGCAGTGTGCATGCACGCACAGACTGCAACCCGTGTCGTTGACTCGCTCCTGACTGTCTTTGACAGGCAGCGCAGCGTGCAGACGGCTAACCGTCTTTTCAACATCTTCAATGACGAGGAGCTGAGCGACGAGCAGCTTCATGCCACTACCAATACCCACCCCGACACGCTGAAGCAGCAGGTGTGGTACTGGGCTGCCGAGTATTACCTGGCTCACCAGAACTACGAGCAAAGCGTGGCCTACGGACTGAAGGCGCTGCCCCTTTCCGTGCAAAGCACCGACATAGAGGGCGACTGTCTGACGGCCGTCGCCATCAGCTATTTCCGCATGGGCGACTTCGAGCACGCCATCAGCTATGCCAAGCGTTGCAACGAGCTCGACCAGCGTGTGGGCAACCCTGACAACATCTCGTCGTCGTTCAATCTTATGACGGCCATCTTCGTCAGTGCGCGTCAGTATGATGAGGCCGAGAAGTGCATACTCCGCGGCTTGGACTTCTGCCAGAAGGCCAATAACCCGCAGCGTCGTGCCATCCTCTTGGGCATGGCCTGCGAGGTGTATAACAACAAGGGACAATATGACGTAGCCCTGCCTTACGCTGAGCAGGCATTAGCACTCGAGCAGAAGCTGCAGCGCAGTGAGAAGATTGCCGTGCGCCAGTCGCAGATGGCCGAGTCGCTCATGGGGTTAGACCGTTTCAGCGAGGCCAGGCAGCTGCTGTTGCAGTGCATTCCTGGGCTGCGCCAGAACGGCAACCGCCACTCCTTGGGCATTGCCTGTAACCAGATGGGGCGACTGCTGCTGCACGACGGTGACAACAGCGGGGCTGCCCTCTACTTCGATGAGGCCCTGCAGATATTCCTCGACCAGAAGGACATCTTCAACGAGAGCCGCAGCCGGCGCGGGCTCTATGAGGCTCTGCGACAGACTGACCCGGAGCAGGCTATGGCGCATAACGACCGTTACAACCAGCTGCGCGACTCCATCTTCGACAACGAGACCGGCATGATGCTCAGCCAGTATTCTGCCCAGTTGGACAATGAGCATCTGCAGGCCGAGAAAGACGAACTGCGAAACCAGCACCGCCGTAACCTCTATCTGGCTTTTGCCGTGGTGGTCATCTTGGCTGTTGCCACTTGGGTCTTCAGCTACAGGCGGCAGCACCGCTATCAGCGACGCATGACGGAGCTGACCGACGAGATAACACGCATACACCAGCAGGTGGCCGACATTAAACTGGCAGCAGAACCCAAAAAGCCCGATTTCACCGACCAGCAGTTCCTCATTGATGTCATTACCAATGTCAACGAGGCCATGCAGCAAGGTACGTTCAGCGTGGAGAGCATTGCCGGCAAGATGAGCCTCTCGCCCGCTACCTTGCGCCGACGGCTGCAGCAAGTGACGGGCGAGAAGCCCAAGGCCTACTTCACGGCCATACAGATGCAGAAGGCCGTCTCGCTGCTCCAGCAGGGCAGCCTTTCCGTGAATGAAGTGGCCGAAAAGTGCGGATTCATCGACCCGTCGAGCTTCACCCGCACCTTCAAGCGCATCTACGGCGTGGCTCCTACCCAGTACCAGCCAGCTGAAGCTGCGCAGGAAACCGAGGAACAGCAATCGGAAGAATCTTAAAACAACACAAATTATACATGGATGTATTATACATTGATGTATAATGTGTGTATCTTTGGTGATTTAAATGAGAAATATGGCCGTTTCCTACACCTTCAGCGAACTTTTATACCAAGTTCGCGCATGAATCGTGTATCATTTTCCCGAGATTGCTATAAGTTTTTCCCGAGATTTAAGTTACTTTTTCCCGAGATTCTCACCCACAATCTCGGGAAAAACATATAAGAATCTCGGGAAAAATATATAACAATCTCGGGAAAACTTATAACAAACTATCGTCCAACAAGATAAAAAAGCACGCAGAAGAGCAAGGAAAGCCCCTGCAAAATGGTTGGATTGCCAAGGGCCGCTCTCTCTGCGTTCTCCACCAATCATGCGCAGTCAAAAGACGCGTAGGGAAAAAACTCTTTCTACTCTGCGGCTCTGCGCAAGACAAAACTACATAGAATCTTGAATTATCCATTAATTGCTGCGCGTAGTCATTATATGATTAATTATATGGTAAGTAACTACTCATAATTAGTTTATACAATCCTTTTTTTGACAACGAATTTAACGAATTACACGAATTGCTGCGCGTAGCATTAAT
>ONRS01000065.1 GCA_900320255.1 uncultured Prevotellaceae bacterium | reverse complement strand
TTGTCTGTTTATGTAAATCTTTCAAAGAACTCTTTTCGGGGTGCCTTCGGGAGGAGTCCTCCTCAAAAGCGGGTGCAAAGGTAAGACCATTTTGAGAAACCACCAAATATTTTTTGAAGAAAATTTCGAAAAAAAGATATTTTAACAAATAAACTTGATAATAATCAACGATAAAAGCACCTTCTCCTTATTATATATATACGCGAAGAAAACAGCAAAAGAGCAAAGAATAAACGCACCAGAAAGCAGCAAATTAACGAAGCAGACAGGTCTCTTATTTCTTTAAAATGCGTTAAAATTGAATGAAAACTTGGAGATATGCAGAAAATTGAATAATTTTGCAACCGTTTTAGCATAAATATACGATTGATGAAAGTTAAGAATAACAGATTAGAAGCGCTGCGCATGATTATTTCGAGCCAGCAGCTGGGGAGTCAAGAGGAGCTACTGGCAGCTTTGCAGCATGAAGGATTCAAACTGACACAGGCTACGCTAAGCCGTGATTTGAAACAACTGAAGGTGGCCAAGGCTGCAACAATGGGCGGAAACTACGTTTACGTACTTCCCAACGAGACAATGTACAAACGAGTAAGCACTCCCCAGCAGATTAGGGAAATGATGCAGGTTCCGGGATTCATATCGATTAATTTCTCTGGCAACATGGGCGTGATAAAGACACGTCCGGGCTATGCCAGTTCGATTGCCTGGAACATTGACAACAGCAATATTCCCCAGCTATTAGGAACCATTGCCGGTGACGACACAATATTTATAGTCGTCAAACAAGGAGTTACCGAACGAGAAGTTATAGACGCGCTGAGCGAAGTGGTGCCAAACATGAAATAATTGATAATTGACAATTGATCGTTAACAATTAGTAATGGAACAGAAAGAGATAGAAGTATTTGTGGCCGGACCTGAACACGAGGCCTACGTTGACACTATTTTACAGACAATAGCCGACGCAGCAAAGGTTCGTGGAACAGGAATCGCCAAAAGAACACATGAGTACTTAGCTACGAAGATGAAGGAAGCGAAGGCCGTCATAGCGCTATGCGACGGACGCTTTGCCGGTTTCAGCTACATTGAGACGTGGGGCAACAAACAATACGTGACGACGAGCGGTCTTATTGTACACCCGGACTTTCGTGGTCGTGGAGTAGCCAAGAAGATTAAAGACATGACCTTCTCGCTTGCCCGAACGCGTTGGCCGCATGCCAAGATTTTCTCTTTGACAAGTGGTGCCGCAGTGATGAAGATGAACACGGAACTGGGTTACCAGCCTGTCACATTTGCAGATTTGACGGACGACGAAGCTTTCTGGCGGGGTTGTGAAGGTTGCGTAAATGTGGACGTACTGCACCGCACGGGCAGGAAATACTGCATTTGTACGGCCATGCTGTATGACCCGGAGGAGCACCTGCCAGCAAAAATTCCTGAAGAGGTCATCTCCCGCATTAAAAAGCTTGATGCTGTCGAAACAAGAAATGAAGACTGAGAAATTTAGATATTAACAAAAACATATATATATGAACAAAAAGAAAGTTGTAGTAGCATTCAGTGGTGGACTTGACACCAGCTACACCGTGATGAAACTGACACAGGATGGCTGGGACGTGTATGCAGCCTGTGCCAACACAGGCGGTTTCAGCGCCGAGCAGTTGAAGACAAACGAAGAGAACGCCTACAAGCTGGGTGCCGTGGCATACGTCACACTTGACGTGACACAGGAATATTACGAGAAGTCACTTAAATACATGATTTTCGGCAATGTGCTGAGAAACAACTGCTACCCCATCTCAGTATCGAGCGAACGCATTTTTCAGGCCATCGCCATTGCCCGCTATGCAAAGGAGATAGGTGCTGATGCCATTGCCCATGGCTCAACAGGCGCAGGTAACGACCAGATACGTTTCGACATGACCTTTCTCGTGATGGCTCCCGGGGTGGAGATCATCACACTGACACGCGACAAGAAGCTGACGCGCAAAGAAGAAGTGGATTACCTGAATGAACACGGTTTCTTTGCTGACTTCACGAAACTGAAATATTCGTACAACGTGGGCATCTGGGGCACCAGCATCTGTGGCGGCGAGTTACTTGACCCGACACAGGGGCTGCCAGAGGAGGCATACTTGAAACACGTAACGAACCCCGAGAAGGAATCGCTACTGAAGATAACGTTCGAAAAAGGCGAAATAGTAGGCGTCAATGGAGAGAATTTCACCGACAAGGTGAAGGCCATCCAGAAAATCGAGGAAATTGGTGCGAGCTACGCCATCGGCCGCGATGCCAACGTGGGCGACACCATTATCGGCATCAAAGGCCGTGTAGGCTTCGAAGCTGCAGCACCCAAACTGATTATTGAAGCTCACCGTCTGTTAGAGAAGTCAACATTATCAAAATGGCAGCAGTACTGGAAAGACCAAGTAGCCAACTGGTATGGCATGTTCTTGCACGAAAGCCAGTACCTGGAGCCTGTCATGCCCGACATCGAAGCCATGCTGACCAGTTCACAGCGTAACGTAACGGGTACGGCCATCCTGAAGCTACGCCCTTATGGTTTCGAAACAGTCGGCATTGACTCTGCCAACGACCTGACAAAATCGAAGCTTGGGGAATACGGCGAGACACAGACCGGTTGGACTGCCGACGAAGCCAAGGGCTTTATCAAGGTCAGCTCAACGCCACTACGTGTTTACTACGGAATACATAAGGACGAGCATAGATAAATAATAACGACTACGAATTTCACGAATTATACTAATTGCTACGCGCAACTAATTCGTGAAATTCGTGTAATTCGTAGTAAAAATGATTAAAGTAGGAATATTAGGTGCAGCAGGCTATACAGGAGGAGAACTCATTCGTCTGCTACTGAATCACCCTGATGCCGAGATTGTCTTTGCCAACTCTGAGAGTAATGCAGGCAATCTGGTATCGGATGTACACGAGGGACTCATCGGCGATACTGACCTGCGGTTCACCGACCAGATGCCTTTTGACCAAGTTGATGCCGTGTACTTCTGCTTTGGCCACGGAAAAAGTGAGCAGTTTCTGAAGGAGCACACCATTCCAGAGCGTGTGAAGATAATAGACTTAGCACAAGACTTCCGCATCAAGGGAAATCACGACTATGTCTATGGTCTGCCAGAAATCAACAAAGCAGAGATAGCAAAAGCCAAGCACGTAGCCAACCCTGGCTGTTTTGCCACAGCCATTCAGCTGGCGCTACTGCCAGCAGCCAAGATGGGACTGCTGACAAAGGATGTTGCCGTCAATGCCATTACGGGTTCAACAGGAGCCGGTCAAAAGCCCGGTGCTACCACCCACTTCTCATGGCGTAACAACAACCTCAGTATCTATAAGCCTTTTACTCACCAGCATTTGGCAGAGATTCGGCAGTCACTGATACAGGTGCAAGGCTCTCTTGATGTTTCTATCGACTTCATACCCTACCGGGGTGACTTTACACGCGGCATTTTCTGTACTGCGGTGATAAAGACAGGGACAGAGAGCTGCGACACTGTCGCAGCATACAAGGACTTCTACCAAGAAGCAGCGTTCACTCACTACAGCGAGAAAGGAATAGACCTGAAACAGGTAGTGAACACCAACAAGGCTCTGGTTCACGTGGATGTGTTTGAGGACAAGATACTCGTCACTTCTGCCATCGACAACCTTCTGAAGGGCGCTGTAGGCCAAGCCGTACAGAACATGAACATCATGTTCGGGCTACGTGAAACATCAGGGCTCAATTTGAAAGCTTCAGCATTCTGATGACTACTGTGATATCGTAATAACGTAATAACGAACTATTGAAATAATAATATGAAACTATTTGATGTTTATCCGCTTTTCGACGTCAACATCGTTGAGGGCAAGGGCTGCAAGGTCTGGGACGATAAGGGACAGGAATATCTGGACCTGTATGGCGGTCATGCCGTCATCTCTATCGGCCACTCGCACCCGCATTATATTAAAAAGGTGACGGAACAGCTCAACCACATCGCGTTCTACTCCAACTCCGTCATCAACAAGCTACAGGTAGAACTGGCAGCGCGCCTGGGACGTATTTGCGGCTATGACGACTACCAGCTGTTTCTCATTAACAGTGGTGCCGAAGCCAACGAAAACGCACTAAAGCTGGCCTCGTTTAAAAACCCAGGAAACACGCGTATTCTGGCCTGCGAACATGCCTTTCACGGCCGCACTTCGCTGGCTGTAGAAGTGACACACAACCGAAAGATTGTTGCTCCGCTCAACGACAATCACCATGTGCGTTTCCTGCCACTGAACGACCTTGAGCCTTGGGTGCGCGAACTGTCGCGTGGCGGTGTTGCTGCCGTTATTTTGGAACCAATACAAGGTGTGGGCGGCATTCAGATGGCCACACCAGAATTCGCACAAAATCTGGCTTATGCCTGTAAGCGGTTCGGTGCTGTGCTCATCTGTGACGAGATACAATGTGGCTACGGACGCAGCGGTAAGTTCTTTGCCCACCAGTGGTTAGGCATCAAGCCCGACATCATCACCGTAGCCAAAGGCATTGCCAACGGTTTCCCGATGGGCGGCGTACTCATCAGCCCTGAGTTCAAACCCGTATATGGTCAACTGGGCACAACATTCGGAGGTAACCATTTGGCATGCGCTGCTGCATTGGCAGTGCTTGACGTGTTTGAGGAAGAAGGCTTGGTTGAGAATGCTAACACGGTTGGTAACTACCTGATGGAGCAACTGAAGAAACTGCAAGGAGAGAAACACATCACCGATGTCCGCGGTCGCGGCCTGATGGTGGGAATCGACCTTGAAATGCCACACAAGGAAGTACGCCAGAAACTGATTTATGAGCAGCACTGCTTCACAGGTTGTGCAGGAACAAACACCTTGCGTTTACTGCCCCCACTCTGCCTGACAAAAGCAGAAATTGACGATTTCATCGAGAGATTCACTAAAGTATTGGACGAAATATGAAGATAGCAATCATTGGAGCCGGAGCCATGGGCGGTGCCATAGCCGAAGGGCTCATCAAGGGAACCTACATTGATAATGAGAACATCACCGTGAGCGACCCTTCAGCCGAAGCACGCAAGCACTTCGCTGACCTCGGCATCACGGCAACCCCAAGCAACCAACTGGCGGCACAGGGTGCCGACGTGGTTTGTGTGGTGGTAAAGCCCTGGTTGGTGGAACAAGTGCTGACCGGGCTTCGCGATGTTTTAGACTACGAGCAACAGAAACTGGTGGTGGTAGCAGCAGGCGTGAAATCAGAAAGCATCTGCCAATGGTTAGCCAAGGATGAGCGCATGATTCCACTTTTCCTTTGTATTCCTAACATCGCCATTGCACAACTTCAGTCTATGACATTCCTCGTGCCAAGTGTCGGAACACAGCCGCAACATACCGAGCAGGTAAAGGCATTGTTTGACTCAATGGGACAAACTTTGCTGACCGATGAGCAACATCTGGCAGCAGGTACGACACTGGCCTCATGCGGTATTGCCTATGCCATGCGCTACATCCGTGCCGCTTCCGAAGGAGGTGTTGAGCTGGGCTTTAAGGCTGACGAGGCAAAACAGGTTGTGATGCAGACCATGCGAGGTGCGGTGGAACTGCTTCAAGCAACAGGCATGCACCCCGAACAGGCCATAGACCTGGTGACAACCCCTGGCGGACTGACCATCCGTGGTCTGAACGAAATGGAACATGCCGGATTCACCAGCAGTGTCATCCGTGGTCTCAAGGCAGGAGCAAAATAACCAACAAACAATCAAGGCTGTATGCATAAGAAACTGACATTTGTCATCACATTAGCCTTCGCTGCACTGCTGATGGTAACATCGTGCAACGACGAGGGAAAATATGAGATTAAGAACGGTACAGTGGTTTACACCTATTGGACATTCAGCTTCGGCACTATAGAGCATGAGCTGAAAGATGCCGATGCTACAACATTCCAAAGCATAGAGCGTTGGCTTGGACGTGACGCCGCCCACGTTTGGTTCAAAGACCGATTGATGGAGGGAGCAGACCCTGGCTCACTAAAAGCCGATGACTATCCGCTGTGTCATGACAAGCGCGACTACTACTACCAGGGAGCACCGTTGCACGTAGCCGACATGAACAGTTTCGACATCAAGAAGCTTGACGATAGCGAGCTGTGGGCCACCGACAGCCAATACATCTACTTTGACAGCATCCGCATTGAAGGCGGAGACCCTGCAACGTTTGAATATATAGAGCATCTGGAAGCCAAAGACCGTCTAAATGTCTATTATTACGGAAGAGTACTGCCCGATGCCGACCCTGCCACCTATAAGTCGATGAGTATTTACTCCAAGGACAAGTCGCATGTGTGGTACTGTGGTGAAATAGTTGAAGGAGCAGACCCAGAAACCTTCGAGGCAGAGTCAACCTTAGAATTTGAAAAGCCTGATGCGCATGACAAATTCAGGAGCTACAGACGCGGAGAACCTTTTGAAAGTAACAACAATTAAAGATATGGACGAACAACTTAAACAAATAGGCGAGCGTCTGCGTGGACTACGCGATGTGCTCGACATTCCTGTAGAGGAGATGGCCGGAACTATCGGCATCGATGTAGAGAAATACAAGAAAATAGAGGAGGGAGAGGTTGACATTACCATCTCGAACCTGATGAAGATAGCCCACAAATACGGCGTGAGCGCTGAGGAACTGATGTTTGCCGAAGCCCCAAGGATGAAGTCATACTTCGTGGTTCGCAAAGGTCAGGGCATGTCAGTTGAGCGTACCAAGGCCTACAAATATCAGAGTCTGGTGTCTGGCTTTGTGAACCACAAGGCAGACGTGTTCATCGTGACCGTAGAGCCAAAGCCAGGTGCGCACACCATTTACAAGAACACTCATCAAGGACAAGAGTTTAACCTTGTGCTTGAAGGGAAAATGGAGCTGTATATTGGTGGTAAGACCATCGTGCTGGACGAGGGCGATTCCATTTATTTCGACTCAACGAAGCCGCACGGCATGCTGGCCATCGGTGACAAAGCAGTCAAGTTCTTAGCATTCACAGTAGAATAAACTAGACAAAACATGATAGAGAGATTTTTGAAACAGACGAAGTTCTCGTCTGTCGAGGATTACAACAAGAACCTGGAGTTCATCATTCCCGAGAACTTCAACTTTGCCTACGACGTGATGGACGCCTGGGCCGAGGAGAAACCAGACGGACTGGCCCTGCTTTGGACAAACGATCAGGGCGAAGAGATTCGTGCCACATTTCGCGACCTAAAAGAACAAAGCGACCAGGCGGCCAGTTATCTGCAGTCATTGGGTATTGGCAAGAACGACCCCGTAATGCTGATTTTAAAGCGACGCTATGAATGGTGGATTACGATGTTGGCACTATGCAAGATTGGAGCCATTGTTATTCCAGCCACACACATGCTGACAAAGCATGACATAGTATATAGGAACACGCGCGCAAGCGTAAAAGCCATCATCTGTGTTGACGATGCTTACGTAACAAGTCAGATTAAAGCAGCAATGCCAGAAAGTCCGACAGTGAAAGCGGTGGTCACTGTTTCTGAGAACGTTGAGAAATATGAGAACTCAGATATTTGGCACTCTTGGCTGGCAGAATGGAAACAAGCGCCGAAATTCCAACGCCCTGCCTTCGTCAACACCAACGACGACACCATGCTGATGTACTTCACATCAGGTACTTCAGGAGAGCCGAAGATGGTAGCCCATGACTACCTCTACGCCATGGGGCACCTGACTACTGGTGTTTTTTGGCATAACCTGCACGAAGGGTCACTCCACCTGACCGTTGCTGACACAGGTTGGGGAAAGGCCGTCTGGGGTAAGTTCTACGGCCAATGGTTTGCCGGTGCGACGGTTTTTGTGTTTGACCATGAGAAGTTCAATGCAGACACACTTCTGCGTCAGATTGAGAAATATCGCGTAACCAGTTTCTGCGCACCTCCTACGATATACCGTTTCATGATACGTGAAGACCTGTCCAAGTACGACCTGTCATCATTGGAGTACTGCACGACGGCCGGTGAGGCCCTGAACCCTGCAGTATTTGACAAATTCTTTGAGAAGACAGGCATCCGCATGATGGAAGGTTTCGGTCAGACCGAGACTACAATGACACTCGGCACCTTTCCCTGGATGACGCCCAAGCCCGGCAGCATGGGCATTCCTAATGCACAGTACGACATTGACTTGGTACGTCCTGACGGCACGAGCTGTGAGGATGGTGAGAAAGGTGAAATTGTTGTCCGCATTCGCGATAAGAAACCCGTGGGACTCTTCAAAGGGTATTACCGTGACGAAGAGAAGACCCGTGAGGCATGGCACGACGGAGTGTATCATACTGGTGACATGGCCTGGCGCGATGAAGACGGCTACTACTGGTTTGAAGGGCGCATTGACGATGTCATCAAGTCCTCAGGCTACCGTATCGGCCCGTTCGAGGTAGAGTCAGCCCTCATGACCCACCCCGCCGTCGTAGAGTGCGCCATTACTGGCGTGCCTGACGACATTCGCGGCATGGTGGTCAAGGCCACGGTGGTATTAGGCAAGGAGTGGAAAGACAAAGCAGGCGAGGATTTGATTAAGGAGCTGCAGCAGCACGTCAAGCGCGAGACTGCACCATATAAATATCCGCGCATTGTGGAGTTCGTCGATGAGCTGCCAAAGACCATCTCCGGAAAAATACGCCGTGTGGAAATCAGACAGAAAGACGCAAAATGAAACACAGAATCGTTATCAAAGTAGGCTCGAACGTGCTAACCCGAAAGGACGGGAAGCTCGACGTTACCCGCATGTCAGCACTGGTTGACCAAATAGCGTGGCTCCGTCAGCAAGGCTATGAAGTTATTCTCGTCTCATCCGGTGCTATGGCTTCGGGACGTGGAGAACTGCGGGTGGAACATTCACTCGACAGTGTGGAACAGCGGCAGTTATATTCAGCTGTCGGACAAGTAAAACTTGTTGGTCTGTACTATGATTTGTTCCGTGAATTCGGTATTCATATCGGGCAGGTACTCACCATGAAAGAGAACTTCGAACCAGGTGAACAGTTCAAGAACCAACGGGCTTGCATGACGGTAATGCTGGAAAATAGCGTGCTGCCCATCGTCAACGAAAACGATACGGTCAGCATTACCGAACTGATGTTTACCGATAACGACGAACTCAGCGGTCTCATCGCCCAAATGATGCAGGCCGAAACACTTATTCTGCTCTCAAACATTGACGGCATCTTTACCACCCATCCTGACGACCCACAGGCAGAACTGATACGCGAAGTGGCCCCTGGCCGCGACTTGTCGGAATATATCCAGCCCGAAAAGAGTGCCTTCGGACGTGGCGGCATGCATTCTAAATACACAACCGCATCACAAGTGTCGAGACAAGGTATTCGTGTTATCATTGCCAATGGCGAGCGTGACGACATTCTTATCAACCTATTAGAACATCCAGCAACAACCCCACACACCGAATTCATCCCATGCAAATGAAAGAAATCTTTGAAAAAGTAAAACGCGCCAGCAAGTCACTGGCACTGCTTACTGACCAGCAGCGTAACGACGTGCTGCATGCCGTGGCCGACGCAATCATACAAAACAAGGAGAAAATTCTGGCTGCCAATGCCGAAGACCTCGCCAAGATGGAGCGCAGCAATCCTCTCTACGACCGGCTGATGCTGACTGACCAGCGCTTAAACGACATCGCCGGCGACATGCGAAACGTGGCTACTCTGCCCACTCCATTAGGACACGTTACTAAACAAAAGACGCTGCCCAACGGCCTACGCCTGTGCCGTGTGTCAGTACCCTTTGGCGTTATTGGCATGATTTACGAAGCGCGTCCTAATGTTACCTATGACGTTTTCTCTTTATGTTTCAAAAGCGGCAATGCCTGCGTGCTGAAAGGCGGACGGGATGCAGACGACTCTAACCGCATGGCCGTCAGCATCATCCACGATGTGCTCTGCCAGTTCGACATCTGCCCAGATGTTGTCACCCTGCTTCCCGCCACCCACGAGGCTACTGGCGAAATGCTGAATGCCGTGGGTTACATCGATCTCTGCATACCACGCGGAGGGCGTAAGCTCATTGACTTCGTTCGAGATACGGCACGCGTGCCGGTTATTGAGACGGGTGCAGGTGTTGTCAACACCTATTTTGACAAGGACGGCGACTTGGAAATGGGGAAGGCCATCATCAACAACGCCAAGACGCGCCGCGTCTCAGTCTGCAATGCGCTCGACTGCCTATTAGTTCATATAGACAGAACAGATGACTTAGGCCATCTGGTAGAGCCTTTGGCCGAGAAGAACGTTGTCATCTATGCCGACGAGCAGGCCTATGCAGCCCTTGACGGCAAGTACCCGCTGTTAGAGCATGCCACCACAGAGAGCTTCGGCACGGAGTTTATGGACTACAAACTGGCCATTAAGACAGTCGGTTCGTTGGACGAGGCCTTGGCACATATCGATAAATACGGCTCTGGTCACAGCGAAGCCATCATCACTCGCGACGAGCAGACTGCCCGAAAGTTCCAGGCTCACGTTGATGCCGCCTGCGTCTATTGGAATGCTCCGACCAGCTTTACCGATGGCGCACAGTTCGGTCTGGGTGCAGAGATAGGCATCTCCACACAGAAGCTCGGTCCCCGCGGCCCTATGGCTTTGGAAGAGATTACCACCTACAAATGGTTGATTGAAGGCCAAGGCCAGACGCGGCCCTGACCTACTTAAAACTCCACATAAGGCTGCAGGCGCTGAATGGCCTCTTCAGGAAAGTCTTTGTGCAGACTAAGTTCTTTAAGGCTATGCAGCGGACCGCGCAAACGGCGGTACTCTGTGATAGCCTTTGCTTGATAGAAGTTGATGTATGGGTGACGCTGCAGCTGATTAAGCGTCAGCTTGTTCAGGTTGATTTTCCGCGTCTGCGGATGGTCAACGACAAAATAAGGAATGGCATCAACGGGGAAATCCTCAATCTCACGCAACTGCTCTGGACTGACGTATCCTCCGAGACGCTGTCCATAGCGTATGATGCGACGTGCAAAAGCCTCCCCCACTCCCGGCACCTTACGCAATTGCAGCGTGTCGGTAGTATTGAGGTTTACACTGGCAGGCACTTCCACTTTAATGGGATATTTCAGTGTGTCTCGCTCATAGTGTTCCTCCTCACCCACAAGTGCTGAGGCAGGTGTAGTATAATCAGAGGATATTCGGATATAAGGCTCCAGCTCCCGATACTCCTTTACCGTCAGACCATAAAGCCGGGCAAAGTCCTCCTTACGACGATAGACACCTCCACGCGCACGATACTTATATATATTACGCACTTGCCAAGGCCGGAGTCCCAGCCGGAGCAGCTGGGTAGAGTCAGCTGTATTGGGGTCGAACGGAAAGCGTTGGGGGCTGTGTGTGGAGGGTTGTGCATAATAAAGCGGTTGCCCCTGATTGTCTGATCTATATCGTCCGCTGTCCGTCTTTATTCGTCCATTATCCGCATAGGATGGTGTATAATCCATGCGACTATCTGTAAAAAGGATAACCAGCAGGGCAATCACCATGATACACAAGACAAAGATGATGGCCCTGCGGTCAGACTTGCGGATATAGAAAAAATCTCTTAGCATAATAATGAGGAATTGTGTGCTAATGATTATATGACTCCGAAGCGATGCAAGAAAATAAGGATAATGCAGAGCGGACAGACATAGCGGACGGCAAGAAGATAGACTCCCAAGAAACGGCCACGCAAAGTGCCCCAGTTGGTGAACTGGTCACGAACCACCTGACGGGGTATATACCAGCCGACGAAGAGGCATGTCAGCAATGAACCGAGCGGCAACATGACATTAGCCGTAAGACTGTCGAGCAAGTCGAGCAGCGACATGCCAAAGAGCTGAATCTGCGGACAGGCACCAAATGACAAGGCACAAAGCACAGCTATCGTGCTGCATACCCCCGTCATAATCCATGCAGCCTTGCTACGCGGCCAGTTCAACTCTTCATGGAAGAAGGCGGTACCTATCTCGTGCATTGAAATGGTTGAAGTGAGTGCAGCAAACACCAGCAGGGCATAGAACATAATTGCTATGAAATAGCCCAAGACAGGCACAGCAGCAAAAGCCTCATTGAACACATTGGGCAGGGTGATAAAGATGAGCGACGGCCCTTGTCCTGGCGAAACGCCTACGGAGAAAGCGGCAGGGAATATCATAAGACCTGCCAGAATGGCAATGAACGTGTCGAGCAGGGCTATCTGCGAAGCCGACCCCAATAAGTTGGTCTGCTTGGAGAAATAGCTGGAGTAGGTACAAAGACAGGCCGTCCCCAGCGACAGTGAGAAGAACGACTGTCCCAGTGCCTCCAAGAACACACGCCCCGTGAGCTTCGAGAAGTCGGGCTTCAGCAGGAACTCAATACCTTTACCGGCACCAGGCAGCATACAGGAGGCGACAACCAGTACAATGAGCAATATCAGCAGCGCCGGCATGAGCAGATTTGACGCACGCTCAATACCTGCACGCACTCCACGTACCACCACCAAATGGGTCAGCACGATAAACGAGACGGCCCAGACGCATGGTTTCCAGGGATTGGCGGAGAAGGAGGCGAAGTAGTTAACCACATAGTCGGCATTACCGTTAAGATGGGTCATGAGACTGGCATAAAGATACTGCAGGCACCAACCAGCCACCACCGCATAGAAACCGAGAATGAGCGTAGAGGTCAGAATGCCAAGATAGCCCACAAATTTCCAGGGACGCCCATTCGACAGGGTGTCATAGGCACGTGCTGCATTAGTTCCTGCGTGGCGACCGACGATAAATTCACTAATCATGCCGGGAATGCCCAGCAGAAACATACAACCTATGTAAATAAGGATAAAAGCTGCTCCGCCGTTCTCACCCGTCATATAGGGGAAGCGCCACACGTTACCCAAACCGACGGCCGAACCTGCCGTAGCCAATATAACACCTAATTTTCCGAATTTGCTCCTTTCCATAACTGAATTATCCAAGTAGTCCTAATTGATGCAAGAAAATAATGAGAATAGCTAACGGGCAGACATACTTCACCAAGAAGATAAACAAATGAAAGAAGCGCCCACTCAGCGTTCCCCAATTGGTGAACTCATCGCGTACCACCTTATGAGGCACATACCAGCCGATAAACATACAAGTAAGGAAACCGACGGTAGGCAGGAATATCTGCCCTGTAATGAAGTCGAACCAGTCGAAGAGAGACTTGCCGAAGATGACGAGCCCATCGACGGCACCCAGTGACAGCGAACAAAAAGCACCAATGATAGAGGTGGAAATGGTCACCAGCAAGGCTGCTTTCTTACGGGTAATGACCAATTCTTCATGGAAGAAAGCCGTGCTGACCTCATGGAGCGAAATCAACGACGTCAGTGCTGCCAGCGTCAACAGCAAGAAGAACATCAGCGAAATGACGTAGCCCACTAATGGCATTGACGCAAAAGCCTGCGCAAAGACGTTGGGCAGGGTAATGAAGATGAGCGACGGTCCGCTGTCGGGGTTCACCCCTACCGAGAAAGCTGCCGGGAATATCATGAGTCCGGCCAATACTGCCACGACGGAGTCGATTACACCTATTTGAATAGCTGATTTCCTCAAGTCTGTCTGTTTAGAAAAATAACTGGCATAAGTACATAAACAGCCCATGGCGATGCTCAGCGAATAGAAGCTTTGTCCCAAAGCGCCAAGGAACACGTCGCCGTTTATCTTCGTAAAATCCGGTTTGAACAGAAACTCTATGCCCTTGCCTGCATCAGGCAGCAAGCACGAGGCGATGACAATTATCAACAGTAAGACAAAAAGCGTGGGCATCAACATCTTAGAAACTTTTTCAATTCCGTCGCGTATGCCGTGCTCGACGACCAAATAGGTAATGCCCAACATGACGAAAGTCCATAACACGGGTTTAACCGGGTCAGACGACAAGTCGGCAAAATAAGCCTTGAAATATTCCGGGTCGCCCTGCAGATGCCCCACGAGCGATGCCCAAATGTACTGCAGGCACCAACCACTGACCACCGCATAATACCCCGTAATGAGGAAGCCCGTCAGCACACCCATATAGCCAATAACCGTCCAAGGCGTACCATCAGCCAGTTTTCTGAAAGCACGTGCTGTGTTTGCCTGGCCGTGTCGTCCGACAATAAACTCGCTGATCATACACGGTATGCCCAGTACCAACACACATATCACGTAAATAACAATAAAGACAGCACCGCCGTTCTGTCCCGTCATATAGGGAAAACGCCACACGTTGCCCAGTCCGACCGCACTGCCGGCCGTCGCCAATATGATACCTAACTTACTGCCAAAATTAGCTCTTTCCGTTTTTGACATCTCAACAATCTCCTATATTCGCTTGCAAAAGTATAAAAAAAACACCATTTACAATTCATAATTCACAATTATTTCTTACTTTTGCAGCCAAAAACGTAGAAAACATGAAAGATTGCTATCAATTTATAAGAAAGTACCCCCTTTCCATTGTGTGTTTCTTACTCATCTGGGTACTGTCGCTCTTGCCGTTCTTCCCAGAGACGCCACTCAGCGACGTACAGTTCATAGACAAGTGGACACACTTGGTAATGTATGGCGGCACCTGCTCTGTGCTGTGGATAGAGTACTTGAGAGCCCATCCCCGGCCCATCCCCAAGGGAGGGGAGGCAACGCGGCTCTTCCTCCTGGCTTGGCTGGCCCCCATTCTGATGAGTGGTCTGCTGGAACTGCTACAGGCCTACGCCACCACGACGCGCAGCGGCGAGTGGCTCGATTTTGCCGCCAACTCACTGGGAGTCAGCCTCGGTGCTGTCTTTGGACTTATCGTTATGACTATCCGAAAACACAGGCGTTGAGCCTGCATGAATAAAAATTAATCTTTCAAAAGTTCTGCCTTGCACATGACAAAGCAGAACTCTAAAAGAAAGACTAACCGAACAGCGTGTACTTAAAAGGCAGATACATCTCAAAAGTATAGAAAATCATTGCAAGCAATGCTAATGTTTCCAAAACTAAAGATAACCACCTCATTCGCTCTTTAAGCCACAATTGCGATATCATGCTAACGGTTAACAGCACGACAGACATGCAAACGAACATCACATCTACAGAAATACTCAAAAGTTGAACCATCCAAGCCAACCCAAACACACACAACATACTCAATATGCCCGTGCGAACTAACCTTATTTTATTTATTTTAATCATCGTATTTCCATCACTTACCAAATACTCCTACTCATAACGTTTTTCGGTTTCCACGCCTTTGCAGTCTGGTCTGGATAAGAATCTTACCGGCTCAATTATCTTGTCAGCGCAAAAGTAGGAAAAGACTTCTAATCACCCAAATCTTTTTGATACTATTTTTCTTTGTTGTGACAAAAGTAACAAAGCTACAACATCCAGTCAGAAAAGGTATTACAACGATATCGTCTGTCTGGAAGGCATAAAAATTGTCACACTTTTTCAGCAACGACTTCTGTTTAATCTTGATTTAGTGGCACGGAAAGCCATGTCACTAATTCCCAAAATATGCTTTATTTCCGCTTCAGACTTCCCCATATCTTTTAAAATCAGGAATGTTATCAGACGGTTAGACAAATGCTTATATTCTTGCTCCCAATGATTAAACGTCTCATAGCGTAGAACAGAATAATACTTAATCAGCCAACGCTCATCGTCGGTAATCTTCAGCACACCACCCGAATTAATCGTCTCGTACATCTCCTTCCCCTTCCCCAGTTGTTCATTAGACAATTG
This sequence comes from uncultured Prevotellaceae bacterium, assembly GCA_900320255.1. Classification (GTDB taxonomy): domain Bacteria; phylum Bacteroidota; class Bacteroidia; order Bacteroidales; family Bacteroidaceae; genus Prevotella. The sequence continues at coordinate 9,178 of ONRS01000065.1, read as the reverse complement.
CTGAAGGGAAACCATTTTCTTGCGCAATGAGGCTATCTCCTCATCATGCTCACCTTCAGAGTTTTCAAGCATAAAGATACGCATCTTGGCTGCAAGAAATTTTCTTTCGCTTTCATCAATCTGATTCTCGTATTCCTTAAAAGACTGCTGATAAACTAATGCCACAATAAGCAGAAGAACAATAAAACCTAAAATCCATACCATCACATTATAGATCCGGCTTTCAACAATATCCTGATCATATTGTTGATTTAAGACGACTAACTCTTCCTTGTAATTCTCTATTACATTATACAAGGAATCTACCTGTCGAGGGGAGTATTCTTCTGTTTGCGCCCTTATTCCGCTAACAGAAAGAAGACTTAATATCATCAGCAGGTAAAAACTTTTCATAAGCCTCTTTTATCCTGCCCACTCCTTAAAGGGATGCATGCGAAGATGCGAGTTGTAGTAGCGACGGTCACCGGTCACTTCCATTCCGATGAAATCGGGCTTTTCGTAAGGTTCGTCCTCTGATTGCAGCTCCACTTCGGCCATGACGAGACCGTCGTTGTCACCGTGAAACTCATCCACCTCAAAGGTATGACTGCCACTCTTGACCAGCCAGCGGGTCTTGTCGATGACACCCGGTTCGCAAAGGGCAAACAGGTGCTCCGCCTCGTCAAGAGTTATTTCCTTCTCAAACTCATAACGGCTCAAGCCCCCATTCGTGCTTGGACCTTTAATAGTAAGGTACCCGCGGTCGTCACGGAGTCGCACCCTGACGGTGCGTCCGCGACCACTGCAGATGTAACCTTGCTTGATGTGGCTTTTGCCATAGGCCTGACGCTTATAGTCGTCGCCACAGACAAGAAACTTGCGTTCTATTTCGAAACCGCTCATGTCTGGATTACGGATTATGCCGTAGCAACGGCATAGACCACATAAATGATTCCGAGCAGAATGAGTGCTCCGAAAATCCAGTTAATCACTTTCTTGCCTTCTTTCTCCTGCTGTGCTTCACGGGCTGCACGGCGAGCCTTTCCTTTTTGACTCATAGTTTTAAGCCTCCCCCAACCCCTCCCAAGGAGGGGAGTACCTACGGGCTCCACGTTCCTTGTTTAGCGGTCGGACTTTTTAAAATTGTTATTGTTTCATTCTTATCATATTTCTGCCTTTACCCCCCGCGTAGGCACTCCCCTCCTTGGAAGGGGCGGGGGAGGCTCCTTACTCTTCTGTTACTGGGAACTCCATGAGGTAGGCCTTGATGAAGTCGTCTATCTTACCATTCATCACGCCATCGACGTCTGACGTCTGGTAGTTGGTGCGGTGGTCCTTGACGCGACGGTCGTCAAAGACGTAGGAGCGTATCTGGCTGCCCCACTCTATCTTTTTCTTGCCCGCCTCAATCTTGGCCTGCGCCTCCAGGCGTTTCTTCATGGCGCGGTCATAGAGTTGCGACTTCAGCAGTTTCAGGGCACGTTCCTTGTTCTTTGGCTGGTCGCGCGTCTCGGTGTTCTCAATGAGAATTTCCTCTTCCTCGCCAGTATCGGGGTCGGTGTACCAGTAGCGCAGTCGTACGCCCGACTCCACCTTGTTGACGTTCTGACCGCCTGCACCACTGCTGCGGAACGTGTCCCAGCTCAGCTTGGCCGGATCGACATACACCTCGATGGTGTCGTCAACCAACGGGGTGACGAAGACCGATGCAAACGACGTCATGCGCTTTCCCTGGGCATTGAAGGGCGACACACGCACCAGCCGGTGTACGCCATTCTCACTCTTCAGGTAGCCGTAAGCATACTCACCACCCTCTATAGTCATGGTGACGCTCTTGATGCCGGCCTCATCGCCGTCCTGCAGGTTGTTGATGGTTACCTTATAGCCGTGCTGGTCGGCCCAGCGCTGATACATACGCATGAGCATCGAGGCCCAGTCCTGACTCTCGGTACCACCGGCACCAGAGTTAATCTTCATCACGCAGTCCATCGGGTCTTCCTTCTGCCGCAGCATGTTCATCAGCTCCAGCTCCTCAATGGCCGTCAGGGCTTTCCTGTAGTCATCGTCAACCTCCTCTTCGGTCACCATTTCGTCCTTATAGAAGTCGAAGGCCAGCTGCAGTTCGTCAGCCAGCGTGCGCACCTGCTTATAGCCGTCGAGCCAGCGTTTGATGCTCTTCACCTTCTTCATCTGCTCTTCGGCGCGCTTCTGGTCTTCCCAGAAGTCAGGCGCCTGAGTGCGCAGGTCCTCTTCCTCCCACTCTACCTGCTTTTCGTCTATCTTCAAGTAGTGCCTGAGCTTATCTGCTCTTTCGAGCACATCCTTCAATTGGTCCTGTGTTATCATTCTTTTCTTTTAAATGAGAAATGAGAAATGAGGAATGAGAAATGATAATGAGAAATGAAGAAATGACATTATACCAAATGCCTTTAATCTCCGTTCCCTTTTATTTCTTTATGCCTTCATTTTTCAAATTCTCCTTCGTTGTTCTTGTTATTATTGTTAATATGCTGATAATATCTTCACAATCATTTATAATAGATGCAAACTCCTTTTCACTAAGCGAGCCGAATGCGTAAAGGCGTTTCAGCCAATATCTTGTTTCGTTTGCCTCCTTAAGGGCTATCGTCATCTTTGTCAAAAAGTCTGCTTTTGACTGAGCGAACTGCCCTTCAGAAACATTAGCTCCGACACTGGTTCCACTGCGCACTATTTGCTTGAGCATATCCTTATCATCCTGGCGCTTCTCTGAAAGATACCGATACATTCGGGCTATTCTGTCAGCGAATTGTTCCGTCTTATCGACAATGATATTATCTCGCCCGCTACTCATTTCTTCATTCCTTCATTTTCATTTCTCATTTCTCATTCCTCATTTCTCATTTAATCAAGGTACATCTCTTCGATTTCCTTCTTGTAGTTCTCATTCAGCACGCGGCGCTTGATTTTCAGCGTGTTGGTGAGTTCACCACGGTCCATGGAGAAATGGTGGGGGAGTAATGTGAAACGTTTGATCTGCTCGTAATGGGCAAGCTGCTGTTGAAGGGTCTCTATGCGCTCCATCATCATGTCGTATATCTGACGGTTGCGGCACAGATCCTCACGGTCTTTATAGTAAATGTTATGTTTGGCGGCATAGTCCTCCAATAGTTTATATTCGGGAATGATGAGGGCAGAAACGAATTTACGCTGGTCGGCAATGACGGCAATCTGGTCGATGTACTTATCAACAAGCAGCTTCGACTCTATCATCTGCGGGGCGATGTATTTGCCGTTCGACGTCTTGAAGAGGTCTTTTATGCGCTCCTTCAGGAAAAGTTCACCGTCCTTCATGTAGCCGGCATCACCTGTGCGGAAGAAGCCGTCCTCGGTGAATGCCTCGCGATTGATGTCGTCACGGTTGTAATATCCGCGTGTAATGGTCGGCCCCTTCAGCAGTATTTCACCTTCTGGGCTGATCTTTATCTCGATGGAGTCGATTGGACGCCCTACGGAGCCTACGGTATATGGCTCGCCACGATGGTCGCAGCTCACGGTGGCCAGACTCTCTGTCAGGCCGTAGCCCACAATCATGTCGATGCCGATAGAATGGACAAATTCTTCCACATGGGCCGACACCGCAGCACCTGCCGTGGGGAAGAAGTTGGCATTCTCCAGTCCCAGCTCCTTGCGTACCAGCGAGAACACCGTGCGGTTCAGCATCTCGTACTCCAGATGCAGCGAGAGAGGCGGTTTCTTTCCTTGGCTCAGGTAGTCAATGTTATGCTTACGTCCGACGGCCAGGGCATGCTGGAACACCTTACGCTGCACGGCACTCGATGTCTCTATCTTTTCCATCACGCCCATATAGACCTTCTCCCAGAAGCGTGGAACCGACGACATGCACGTGGGGTGTGTCTCGCGCATGGACTGCTGCACCTGCTGCGGATAAGTGTTGACAATCATGGTGGCACCCTTCGTTATGGCCAGAATGGCCCATCCGCGCTCAAAGATGTGCGTGTAAGGCAGGAAGTTCATCACACGGTCCTTTTCCGTTACGGGCACGCACTTGCCGTTAGCCTCAAAGGCAGCATGGAACTGTCCGAAGGTGAGTATCACACCTTTCGAGTCGCCCGTTGTTCCGCTGGTATAGAGGATGTTGGCAACTTCGTCCATCGATGCCTCGCCGTAGCGCTGCTCCAGCAGGTCAGCATGCTCGTGCGACTGGCCTGTCTTCAGGAAATCGTCAAAATACATGGTTCCCGGATCATGCGGGCTGATGCGCACCTTCGGGTCGAAGACCACAATATGCTCCAACGTGGGACAGAACGAGAACACCCTATGGGCCTTGTCGTACTGGTCCTGTTCGCCCACAAAGAGTATGCGCACCTTCGCATCGTTCACCATGAACTGTATCTGCTGCTCCGAACTGGTGGCATAGAACGGTATCGTAGTGGCCCTGACGCCCCACGCGCCGAAGTCAGTAAACAGATACTGCACCGAGTTCTGCGAGAAAATACCTATGTTCTCCTGCGGGCCGACGTCCATACCGAGCAGTGCCAGCGACACCTTGCGCACGGTGTCAGCAAACTGCCTCCAGGAATATGACTTCCACTCCGAACCGCCGAAGTCCTGGTAAATCAGTGCCTCGCGCTCACCGTAGTGGGCGGCCACGTCGCGAATCAGCACTGACATGTGACTGTTTATTTGCATATATACGCGTTTTTGTTGTTGCAAAGGTACGAATAAGTGAGCAAAGTACAAAAAGAAAAATCACTTTTTTCTTATTTTTCCTTCCCTTTCAGATAGTCAGCAAAGATACGCGCTGCACTCTCCACCTTCGCAGCACAGGGCCGTTGTTTGTAGTATTCGGCCGTGCGAGCCGATGCCACATAGCTGCACGGAGCCTTGTCGTAACCCTTAATACCAAGTATCTCCGCACATATCAGGCTGCCGTTCTCCTCCTTCGAACGGGCCAACAGGTCCTGCACAACCTTGTAACAGGCTGATTTGCCTTCACGGTCGCTGCCTTCCGTCTGTCCACAGTCCAGGCCAACCAGCATCACTATTCCCGACACGGCCCCACACATCATCCGCATGCGTCCCACGCCACCGCCAAAACCGGCAGCTATGCGCTTAGCCATCGTCTCGTCCAGCCCATAAAGGTCAGCAAAGGCTGCCACCACGCTCTGACAACACCCATAGCCCGCCATAAAGTTCTCTACCGCGCGGCTCACTCTCTCGTCTAATTGCTTTTCATTCATCATCATAACCTTCTTTTTATTATAAAACGCATATCCCTGCAACTTATTGCATTTCACTCTCCCCCCTCCACTCTCCCCTCTCCTCAAAAAGAAGGCAGGCTGCACCTCGGAAATGAAAATAAATTACAATTTATTTTGCATTTCACTCGGTTTGCACTACTCTGACCTTCTGTCGAAGGTAGGCTGCACCTCGGAAATGAAAATAAATTACAATTTATTTTGCATTTCACTCGGTTTGCACTACCTTTGCAGGCATGAACATACAAAAATATATGCAGGAGGCGGTAGAGCTGCTGGAGTGCCTGATAGCCAAACCCAGCATCAGCCGCGACGAGGCACTGGCTGCCGACGTGATGGAACAGCAGATGAAGGCATGGGGACTCAACCCCCGCCGCTTCGGTAATAATATTGCTGCTTGGGACGAACTGGACGAACAGAAACCCACGCTGCTCCTCAACGCACACATTGACACCGTGAAACCCGTCAGCTCGTGGACACGCGACCCCTTCAAGCCCACCCTCGAAGGCGACCGACTCTACGGGTTAGGCGCCAACGACTGCGGAGGCGGACTGGTCAGCCTGCTCACCACTTACCGTCTGCTCAACCCTCAACCCTCAACGCTCCACGCTCAACGCTCAACCCTCAACGCTCACCCCTCCCCCCCCTACAACCTCATCTTCCTTGCCTCGGCCGAAGAAGAGGTCAGCGGACAGGGCGGCATCAGCATGGCACTGCCGCTACTGCCAAAGATTGACGTCGCCATCGTTGGCGAACCCACCGGCATGCAACCCGCCATAGCCGAGAAAGGTCTGATGGTCATCGACGGCATTGCCCGCGGCAAGAGCGGACACGCCGCCCGCAACGAAGGGGTGAACGCCATCTACGAGGCGCTCGACGACCTCGTCTGGCTGCGCGACTACCGATTCAAGAAAGTGAGCAAACTCTTGGGCCCCACCAAAATGACGGTGACGGTCATCAACAGCGGCACACAGCACAACGTGGTGCCCGACGAGTGCCGCTTCGTCATTGACGTGCGCACCAACGAGTTCTATCAGAACGAATACCTGTTCAGCTTCCTGCAGAAACACACCAAGAGCGAGCTGAAAGCCCGCTCCTTCCGACTCTCCTCGTCGCACATTCCCGTGGGGCATCCCTTGGTGCAGCGCTGCCTGCAACTCGGCCTCAGGCCCTTCGGCTCGCCGACACTCTCTGACCAGGCACTCATGCCCTTCCCCTCGCTCAAGCTCGGGCCGGGCGAGTCAGCACGCTCCCACTCTGCCGACGAATACATCTGCATCAGCGAAATAGAGCACGCCATCCAGACTTATCTCCAACTCATTTGTTAGGGATTCTACTGTTGCGTACAACAATCATCAATAGTTATCCGTCATCCACTCAATAATCTTGAGGAAAAAGGTAACGGCCGACACCTCATGGTTGGTAATGCCAAGCTCCTTTGTCGTTTCGGCGCTGTACTCATCGACAAACTCCTCGGTCTTGATACCATTATCCTTGAGAAACTTGCTCATGGCATAGAAGTTCTCTACTGGCACAACATCGTCTTTCGTGTCGTGGAAGAGCATCACGTCTAAGTCGCGGCGCGGCGTCCAGCCACTGGTAAGCGCATCGGTGCTGAAGGCGGCCTTGAACCGGCGCGACAGAGTGCTATTGTTATCAAGGACGGCCGCTGTGCAGAAGTCACCCGTTTTCTTGGTCTTGATGAGCTCCTCGTCAAGGGCCTTGCGCTTATTCTTTTTGCTGAGGAACCAATCGTTGAAGTTCTTGGCCACGGGGTCCTTCAGGTAGTCGTGGATATCGTAACCCAGACGGAAGAAATGGTTGTAGGCATAGAGCACGTTGCACACGGTGCTGGGCATTTCGGTTTCACCTAAGCTAATGGCGTCATACATGGAGTTGATGTCGTAGGGGCCGTCGCCGGCAAAGGCTCGTTTCACCTTGATCTCAGGATGGCGTTCTGAAATCTCACGCAACACGCCCATTGTGGTCTGCCCACCCTCCGAGTAGCCTGCAATGACAAAGTCTTTGCCTTTTTTCACACCCAGGTCTTCTATCAATCGCTTGGCGGCTATGTAGGCATCGAGCGAGGCACGTCCGTTGGCCCGTGAGATGCAGTAGGCCTGCGGCTCTTTCTCGGTGATGCCGAAGCCATAGTAGTCAGGGGCTACGACGATGAAGTTGGTGAAGGCAGCCCCCGTGGGAAACTCGACGGCTCCACGCGAAGGAGCCTGCGTGGTGGCGTAGATGGTGAAGTGGTTGTAGAGCAGGATGCCGTTGAAGGGCTTGTCGTCCTTTATCAGCGACTCGTTAACCGTGATGGTACCGCTTAGCGTACACGGATTGCCGAAGGGGTCAACCGAGGGGTAGTTGAACACATAGTTCATGTAGTCGGGGAAAAGCTCCACCGGGATGCGGTCGGTAATGCAGGCCCGGGGGAGGGTTGACTTACCCATCCAGTCCTCTATCAAATCGCCTATATCGCTTCCAGCCCTCCTCAGTGAACCATCATGGGATGCATTGCTGAAGGAAATCTGGTCCGACTCACAATTCATGTCAATCTGATCAACATCGACAAAACCGCTGTGGTCACCGTCACCGCGTGTAACGGCCTGCTTCATCGCCTTAACGGCTTTCGTTGCAGTCAGTTTGACATGCCCTCCGGCTGTCATCTGCCAGGTGAACGGTGCATCCTTCGGACCGCCATAGACCTCAAGCGGCTCGTTGAATTCGTCGTCAAACACAGCCAAAGCTACGTAGCCCGTGTGGTCGGCTTTGGCCTCCACCACAATCAAGGCACGATTGAAGGACTTGCCGTTCTCGGTCACGTCTTCATACTTGAACTCCTCGCACCACAGGCCGACGAGCCTATCGTCCATCTCCTGCTGACTGGGGGTTACGGCGTTGTCATCATTATCGTCCTTACAGGCTCCCATGCCAAGCAGGAGCACAGCAACTGCAAACAAAGCAAGAATCTTTTGTTTCATAATCGTCTGATGTATGCACTTTTGCACATTTCGTGTACAAAAGTACAAAAAAGTTTTGAAACAAACAAATTATCGTCAGCAGGACTGTCAAAAAATCAGAAGAGGAAATGCCGGTAAAAAAATTATTACTCTATTTGAGCGACACTTCACCCATGTCCTGCCCGTCAAGTGTCAGCAGGAAGGTGTCACCCTCTACATCAAACAGCGTAAAATAAACATTCACCCAGCAGATGCAGTTGGTGCGTATTCCATCTCCGTCAGTTTTCTCACGCACTCTTACATCCAGTCGCTTACCTGTCTGCTGGCAGTCCACATACAGTTCACCATGCGAGCAACCTATAGGATAGTTGACGATTTCACCAGAGATGATGTCTCCTTCGCGAGTCAGTTTGACTTCCATTTGGGGCATCTCCCCAGCGTCACCATCCTCGCTGTCAGTTAATGCGGCACCCCTTAATGCATGAGAACATTCCGTGTTATACACCCTGGCAACCGACACGCCTTCTTCTGTCGTTGAACAATTGGTCAGCAAGACCATTGCCATAAAAGCAAAAACAATCATTGACTTTTTCATATTGTAGAATATTTTTTTGAAACTCACTACTCTTATAACATCGCATCATCAGAAATCTTGCACTAAAACACAAATAATTTAACGTTTTTTTCTAAACGACCAAAATTTCACCAACTCAACCTGATTCTTCTTTGGGCCACTTTCCACTCTTCTTTGGGCCACTTTCCAACCTTCTTTGGGTCACTTTCCACTCTTCTTCGGGCCACTTTCCACTCTTCTTCGGGCCAAACAAGGGTGGAGAGAGGCTTGCGTTAGGGTGTAGTTTGGTGCAAACTACGGCTCTCTGCAGTTCTCCACCAATCATGCGCAGCCAAAAACGCAGGGAAAAACTCTTTCTACTCTGCGCCTCTGCGCGAGACAAGACTACATTTACCTCTATA
>ONRS01000062.1 GCA_900320255.1 uncultured Prevotellaceae bacterium | reverse complement strand
TTTACGAGCCAATTGTTACCTAAAAAAGGTAGGTGTTGAGGTAGGTGTCAGGTAGGTCATAGGTAGGTGTTTCGGCAACACCTACCTGTCCCAAAACCCTTTGTGTATCGGCCTTTCAGCCATTTGAAGGTAGGTGTTGGGGGCTCCCTTTGACCTTAGTCCTCAAAAATCACATTCTGACGATGCACCTTCCCCTCACGCACGGTCCATACATAACGGTCCTGACCGCTAATCATGGCACCAACTATGCTCGGCAAGGGGGGCGTGCGCTTTTTTTCGGATATAAATTTTGTGATAAGGAGAAATGTTGCTAAATTTGCAACGTGAATCTTTGCCGTGCGCTGACGCGAGGTGAGAAGAAAGTGGTCGAAGAAAATGCAACAAGTCGTCGAATAATGTTTGGTGGCTGTAGTTTTTTGCCCTACCTTTGCGACAAATTAATAAACAAGACGCAAAAAGATGAAAACATTAAAAACTATTCTGGCAGTGCTGACCATGATGATGATCCTGCCTGCAACCGCACAAACCACCATTGTCAAGGGGCTGCTACGTGACTCTTTGACTCAGGAAACGGAACCATACGCTACCATACGCGTATATAAGAAAGGCAACATGACCAAGCCACTGGCCATGTCAGTGTCTGACCTCGACGGAAACATCCGCCAGGAGGTCAGCGGCAAGGGCAGCTTCACCATGACCGTCAGCAGCGTAGGAAAACGGGTGCGCACCGTCAGCCTGACGCTTAACGGACAGCCGACACTCGACCTCGGCACCATTCTGCTGCAGGACGACAACCAAGCCCTGGGAGCCGTCGAGGTGGTGGCACAGAAGCCGCTGGTGAAGATGGAAACGGACAAGATGACGTACAACGTCAGTGAGGATGAGGACTCGAAGACCAACACCGTGCTCGACATGCTGCGTAAGGTGCCCATGGTGACGGTTGACGGACAGGACAACATCACCGTGAACGGCCAGACGAACTTCAAGGTGTATGTGGATGGCAAGCCCAACGCCATGTTCTCGCAGAACGCCAGCATGATCTTCAAGAACATGCCCGCCACGGCCGTCAAGAACATTGAGGTCATCACCAACCCTGGTGCTGCCTACGACGCTGAGGGAACGGGCGGCGTGCTGAACATCGTCATGAACAGGACGCCACAGGCGCAGGCCAGCCTGAACGGATACAATGCCACTATCCGCGGCAACGTTGGCACGAAGAGCCTGGGTGCCGGTGGTTTCGTCAATGGGCAGCAGGGCAAGTTCTCGTATAGTGCCAACGTCATGTACAACTACGGCAAGCCCGGTGAGTCTGACGTCACCATGGAGCAGGAGCAGTTAGGGCCGACGCCCTCTTCCATCATCACCAAAAGCAAGACGGACACGAAGACGCCCTTCCTGATGGGCTCGCTGAACATGGGCTACGAACTGGACTCCTTGTCGTCCATGAACGTCATGCTCTCGCTCACCAACTTCAACATTAAGAACCCTGCAACGTCGGTAACCACCATAAACGGAGGCAGCTTTAACAGCAGCACAGGGTTCGGCTACACCAACGACCTGACCATGCGCAACAAGCGCACCTCGTTCAACGGAAGCATTGACTACCAGCGCTTCTTCAATGCCGAGCGCACCAGCTCGATGGCCATCACGTACCAGCTGAGCACGTCGCCCACCCATAGCGAGCAGTGGAGCGATTTTAACGTTAACGATAACGACAACGTCAACGATAACGACAACGTCAATTCTTCACTCTTCACTCTTCACTCTTCACTCTCAACGCTCGACCTGACAGACCGTTATTCCGACAACAATGAGCACACCACGGAGCACGTCCTGCAGACTGACTTTACCACACCGCTGTCTTCTCTGCACAAGCTGAACTTCGGCGCCAAGCTGTCGGCACGCCTGTCAAACGCTGACGCCAAGTACTATCTGAACGACGTTTATACTGAAAGCCTCAGCAGCGACTATCACCACGACAACACCATTGCTGCTGCCTACGCTGAGTACGACGGGCACTTCGGCAACGTGGGCCTGAAGACGGGATTACGCTACGAGCACACCTGGCAGAGCGTGGAGTACAAACTGGGCAACGGCCTTGACTTCAAGAAAAACTACGGTAACCTGGTTCCATCGGCCTCGCTGAGCTACACGCTGACACCGACCAGCAACATCGGACTGACCTACAACATGCGCATCTCACGACCAGGCATATCGTACCTGAACCCATACGTAGATCGTTCGAACCCCACGGCACTCACCTATGGTAACACCGACCTCGACGTGGAGAAGTCGCACACCGTCGGACTGGTCTATAACATGTACAGCCCCAAGCTGATGCTGAACGTGAAGCTGAGCCACGCCATCTGCAACAATGCCATCGAGCAGTTCAGCTTCTACGAGAACGACCTGCTGAACACGACCTACGGCAACATCGTGAAGCGCAACCTGAGCAGCCTGAATGTCTATGGCTCGTGGATGCCCGCCAAGAACACACGCATCTTTGTGAACGGCGGCGTGAGCTATACCGACCTGCGAAGCAACGAGCTGGACGCCCGCAACAGCGGCTGGACGGCCAACGCCATGGCCGGCATCCAGCAGACGCTGCCTGCCGACCTGAAACTGAGCCTCTTCGCCATCACCTCGACCAAGAGCTACACGCTGCAAGGCTGGTCGTCTGGTTTCAACCTGCTGACAGGCTCCATCAACCGCTCGTTCTTTAACGACAAGCTGACCGTCGGCGTACAAGGCGTCGTAGGTCTATCCAGCGGTGGGCGCTTAGAAATCGAAAACTTCAGTCGCGGCCGTGACTTCACCAACCACATGCTCATCCGTGTGCCCATCAGCAGCGTGTCACTCAACGTCAGCTTTACCTTCGGCAACACGAAGAAGCAGATGAAGCAGTTCCAGAGCCGCGTGCAGAGCGACTACATGGAGCACCAGAGTAACGAGGAACGCATCAATAACGTAGGAATGGAATGATGAAACTCAAGATTACACGCAGTGACATTCTGCTATTCACCATACAGGCAGCAGCATGGGCGGCACTTCTGCTGCTGCCCGTGCTGTCGGTTTTCTTTTTCACGCAGAAATGGGACAATGCCGTAGCCACGTTCTGGATTCTGTTCGGCCTGCTGCGTGCCCCGCTTCTCTTGTGGTTTGTCAACTTCTACCTGTTGGAGCCTTTGCTGTGGAGCAAGGGTCGCCGCTGGCAGTTCATCGCCAGCAATGTGGTGCTCATTCTGCTGACCAACTACTGGATATTCCAGCTTGACTTCAGCAAGTTCCCGCTGGACAACGAGCTGGCCTACATCGGCTTCTTCATGGGCTTGTTTATCTACCTGCTGTTCTGCGCAGCCACCGTCGCCACCACCGTCGGCCTGCGCAACTACCTGCGGTCGCAACGCCTGAAACAACAGCTGAAGGAAGAACAGCAAAGACACACCGAGGCAGAGCTGGCATGGCTGAAGAATCAAATTAATCCGCATTTCCTCTTCAACACACTGAACAACATCTCAAGCCTTGTGCAGATAGACGGCGATGCTGCCCAGGATGCCATTGCCCAGCTGAGCGACCTGCTGCGCTACGCCATGTACGAGACAGACAAGCCCCTCGTACCGCTAAGAGGCGAGATAGACTTCATGCAGAACTACATCGACCTGATGCGCCTGCGCCACAACGAGAAGCTGACGGTATGTACCAAGTGGTCTGAGGTTCCACCGCAGACATCCATACCGCCCCTGCTCTTCATCTCGCTCATTGAAAACGCATTCAAGCACGGTGTCAGCAGCAGCCGGCCGTCGAGCATTGACATCTCGTTATTCATGGACAATGGACAACAGACGCTCACCTTCACCTGCTCGAACACCAACTACCCCAAGAACGACCAGAACCGCAGCGGCAGCGGCATCGGCATAGAGAATACCCGCCGCCGCCTCGACCTGATGTACCCAGGCCGATACACGTGGGAACAGACCCTCGGTGAGGACAATATCTACACCACTCGAGTCACACTTAAGATAGAGTAAAAAAACAGCCCGCCTTGGGCTTAAATCGTAAATCGTCAATAAACATGACTTGTATCATCATCGACGACGAGCCTTTGGCCGTCAAACTATTAGAATCATTCGTGGCACGCACGCCACAGCTGCAGCTCGTCAGTTCGTTTACCGACAGCGTAGAGGCCATTGCCGCCCTGCGACAACAGCCCGTCGATCTGGTGTTTCTGGACATCCAGATGCCAGACCTGGACGGTATGGAACTGGCACACATGCTGCCTGCCGAGACAATGATTATCTTTACCACCGCCTTCAAGGAGTATGCCTTTGACAGCTACGAGGTCAGCGCCGTCGATTTCCTGCTGAAGCCCATCCGCTACAACAAGTTCCTGGCGGCCGTGGAGAAGTGTGAAAAGAGGAGAGTGGAGAAAGGAGAGTGGAGAGTGGAGAAAGGAAAGTGGAGAGTGGAGAGTCTTTTCATCCGCGTTGACGGTGAGCTGCGCCAATTGCAGACAGACGACATTCTTTACGTACAGGGCATGAAGGACTACGTCATGTTCTACTTGCTGTCACAACCCCGTCCGCTCATTACCCATCTGACAATGAAAGCCGTAGAAGACATGCTGCCCACCGAAAGGTTTATGCGTGTACACCGCTCTTACATCGTCGCTCTCGACAAAATACGGTCCATCGACCGTAACGACTGTATTTACATAGGTCAGGAAATCATACACGTCACCGAGGCCTACCGTGAAGCCTTCCAACATTACATTTCAGAAAAGAGCATCTGAGCGCATGAACGGAAAGAAAGACATGGTAAAGGGCTACGTGCGCTACCTGAAGCTGCAACGGGGAATGTCGGCCAACACGTTAGATGCCTACCAGCGTGACTTGGAGAAACTGCTGACGTTTCTGAAACATGAGGAGAAAGAGGTGACCGACGTGGCATTAAGCGACCTGCAGACCTTCGCGGCTTCACTACACGACATTGGCATCGGGCCACGCTCGCAATGCCGCATTCTGAGCGGTGTGCGTTCCTTCTTCCGCTACTTGCAGATGGATGGGTTCAGGGACAATGACCCGTCAGAGTTGTTGGAATCGCCCGTGCTTGGCGAGCATCTACCCGAAGTGCTTTCCACCCAAGAAGTGGATGCACTGGAGGCAAGCATTGACCTGTCGAAACCTGAAGGCCACCGCAATAAGGCTATCATTGAAGTCCTTTTCTCTTGTGGCTTACGCGTCAGTGAGCTGGTCAGACTGAAACTATCAAACCTCTACGTCGCAGAACAATATGTAAGGGTCTTCGGTAAAGGTTCAAAGGAACGGCTGGTACCTATTTCCGAGAAGGCCCTCAATGAATTAGACAATTGGTTTAAAGACCGTGACAACCTCAATATCAAGCCCGGCGAGGAGGACTACGTCTTCCTGAACCGTCGCGGCGCCCACCTGACACGAACCATGATACTCATCATGATTAAGCAACAGGCAGAATTAGCCGGCATCACGAAGACCATTTCACCACACACCCTGCGCCACTCGTTCGCCACAGCCCTGTTAGAGGGAGGTGCCGACCTTCGCGTCATTCAGGCTCTGCTGGGGCACGAATCCATAGGTACCACAGAGATATACACCCATATAGACATGACAACACTGCGAGAGGAAATACTGCATCACCACCCAAGAAACATGAAGAGATAGAAGGATAAAAGGTTAAGAAATGAAAAAAATGGGAGGCTTTTTGTAGTTTTTCGTGCCAGATGAACGTCTTATGGTAAAAAATGTGTACTTTTGCATTTAATTATATTTGATATTAACGCTTATTATACATGAAACTAAGAAGATTTTTTGCTGCTGCCATACTGATGATAATCGGTAGCGCAGCGATGATGGCACAGATGGAGATGCCTCCCATTCCCGTAGATGAGGCAGTGCGCATCGGTAAACTGGACAACGGGCTTACTTACTACATCCGTCACAACAACTGGCCTGAGAACAGGGCCGAGTTCTACATTGCCCAGAAGGTGGGCTCACTACAGGAGAACGACGACCAGCGCGGTCTGGCTCACTTCCTGGAGCACATGGCCTTCAATGGCTCTAAGCACTTTAAAGGCAACGACTTGCTGCGCTGGTGTGAGAGCGTAGGTATTAAGTTCGGACGCGACCTGAACGCCTACACCTCTATTGACCAGACGGTCTATAACATTTCCAATGTTCCCACTACCCGTGAGTCAATCGTTGACTCTTGCCTGCTCATTCTTTACGACTGGGCTGACGGTCTGCTCTTAGAGAAGGAAGAGATTGAGAAGGAGCGTGGCGTTATCCACGAAGAGTGGCGTCTGCGTACAAGTGCTTCACAGCGTATGTTCGAGCGCGACCTGCCACAGCTCTATCCTAACTGTAAGTATGGCTACCGCATGCCTATCGGTCTGATGGAGATTATCGACAACTTCGAGCCTCAGTTCCTTCGTGACTACTACGAGAAGTGGTATCGTCCCGACAACCAGGGCCTCATCATCGTTGGCGACGTTGACGTTGACAAGGTAGAAGCCAAGATCAAGGAACTGTTCAGTGGCATCGTACTGCCTGCTAACCGCGCACTGGTTGAGGACGTTCCCGTTCCTGATAATGACGAGCCCATCTACGTCATCGACAAGGACAAGGAAATGGAGTATAACTACCTGATGCTGATGTTCAAGCACGAAGCATTCCCCGACACGCTGAAGGGTTCCATGATGTACATGATGACCGAGTACATGAAGAATGCTGCCATCAGCATGCTGAACGACCGTCTGAAGGAGTTTGCCGAGAAGCCGGAGTGCCCGTTCCTGCAGGCTTCTGCCGCTGACGGCCGTTACATCTTTGCCAAGACGAAGGATGCCTTCGAAATGGATATTCTTCCCAAGGACGGCATGACCGAAGATGCCCTGAAGGCTGCCTTTATGGAGGCCCGCCGTGCTGCTGAATTCGGATTCACCGCAACAGAGTACAACCGCTATAAGGCCAACTACATCAGTCAGTTGGACAAGCAGTACTCAAACAAGGACAAGCGCTATAACTCTCAGTTTGTCAACCGTTACGTACAGCACTTCCTGGCCAATGAGCCTATTCCTTCCATCGACTACACTTATTCTACCATGAAGCAGGTTGTTCCCATGCTGCCCCTTGAGGTTATCAACGAGCTTTACAAGGAACTTATCCCGGCCAACGACACCAACATGGTGGTGCTGAACTTCAACACCGAGAAAGACGGAGCCGTTTATCCCACTGCTGACGGTTTCAAGAAAGCCATTTCCGAGGCACGTGCCGCACAGTTAGAGGCATACGTCGATAACGTGAAGGACGAGCCGCTGATGGCTAACCTGCCCACTCCTGGTAAGATTACGAAGGAAGTGAAGAACGACAAGTTCGGCTATACAGAACTGACACTCTCTAACGGCGCTACAGTTATTCTGAAGCAGACTGACCTGAAGAAAGACCAGGTACTGTTAAGTGGTGAAGGCTTCGGAGGTTCAGCACTCTACGGTGCTGCTGACTTTGCCAACATCAAGATGTTCGACAATGTTATTGAGGCCAGTGGTCTGGGCAACTTCTCTCATACAGAGTTAGAAAAGGCCATGGCCGGTAAGGTGGCCAGCATCTCGCTCTCGTTAGGCACTAATCGCCAGCACGTCAGCGGTTCTTCAACACCGAAGGACGTAGAGGCTATGCTGCAGCTGATGTACCTCACCTTCACGAACATCAACAAGGACCAGCAGTCGTTCGACAACCTGATGCAGACTACCGAAATGGAGCTGAAGAACCGTTCAATGCAGCCCGAAGTTGTGTTCAGCGACTCACTGGTTGCTACCGTATCTTGCCACAACAGCCGTAACATGCCTTTGGTAAGTGCTGATCTGGCCAACGTCAGCTACGACCGCATTCTGCAGATGGCCAAGGAGCGCACTGCCAACGCCGCTGCCTACACCTTCACCCTCATTGGTAACTATGACGAGGCTACCATCCGTCCGCTTATCGAGCAGTACATTGCTTCACTGCCCGCCGAGAAGAAGGTAGTGAAGAGTCAGGACGTCAGCACCGACTTCAAGGGTGTTGTCATCAACAACTTCAAGAACAAGGCTGAGACCCCGAAGGCTATTGCCGTCATGGTATGGCACACCAAGCAAATACCTTACACTCTTGAGAACGACATCAAGGCCAGCATCGCAGGACAGGTTCTCCAGATGGTTTATCTGAAGAAAATCCGCGAGGATGCCAGCGCTGCTTATACTGTAGTAGCACAGGGCAATGCTGACCGCAACGACTTCACCAACGAAGTACAGCTGCTGGCTTACTGCCCCATGAAGCCTGAGAAGGGCGACATCGCCGTAGAGATTCTGCGTTCTGAGGTTGAGGCACTGGCTAACACTTGCGATGCCGACATGCTGACCAAGGTGAAGGAGTACATGCTCAAGAACGTTGACGACCAGGCAAAGACCAACGGCTACTGGGCCGGTGTTATCAGCGACTGGCGCAAGTGGGGTCTTGACATGCACACCGACTTCAAGGCTGTTGTTCAGGCTCAGACTCCTGAGAGCATTTCTGCTTTCGTCAAGGAGATGCTGAAGGCTGGCAACCGTGCTGAAATCGTAATGATGCCTGCAGAGTAAAATCACTTAAACAAAAAAGCGGCATCCTTTCAGGGTGCCGCTTTTTTGTTGTCTAAGGTCTAAGGGAAGCGGTCTAAGGCTTTTTGGGAAGTGGCCTTTGACTTTTGACCGCGTCGAAGGTACTCTCGTTCGAAAAATAAAAGAAAAACAAGTTTTCCTTTTGCTTTTTGCTCACTTATTCGTACCTTTGCACCTTCAAATAAATTGTAAATCGTCAATAAGTAAATTGTAAATAAAAAAGATGTCATATTTCTTTTCATCAGAATCAGTATCAGAAGGCCACCCCGATAAAGTGGCCGACCAGATTAGTGACGCCATTCTTGACCAGTTCTTAGCCTACGACGAGCATGCACGCGTAGCCTGCGAATCGTTCGTCACTACCGGTCAGGTGGTCATTATGGGTGAAGTACGCAGTGAGGTATATATTGACCTGCAGACCATTGCCCGCAACACCATCAAGCGTATTGGCTATACCAAGGCCGAATACCAGTTCGACGGCAACTCCTGCGGCATCCTCACTGCCATCCACGAGCAGAGTGAGGACATTAACCGCGGTGTGGATCGTGAAGAAGACGAGAATCAAGGTGCCGGCGACCAAGGCATGATGTTCGGTTACGCCACTAACGAGACGGAGAGCCTGATGCCCGTAAGCCTTGATCTGGCCCATCTCATTATGCGGACACTGGCAGACATTCGCAAAGAAGGCAAACTGATGCCCTATCTGCGCCCTGACTCCAAAAGCCAGGTAACCATCCAATATAGCGACGACGGCATTCCTGAACGCATTGACACCATCGTGGTTTCAACGCAGCACGACGAGTTCGACACAGACGACGAGCGTATGCTGCAACGCATCAAGGACGATGTCATTAACATACTGATTCCTCGTGTCAAACAGCACATTCATTCCCAGAAGGTGCTCGACCTCTTTGGTGACGACATCAAGTACTACGTCAATCCCACGGGTAAGTTCGTCATCGGCGGACCACACGGCGACACGGGTCTGACTGGCCGCAAGATTATTGTTGACACTTACGGAGGCAAGGGTGCTCACGGAGGCGGAGCCTTCTCAGGCAAGGACTCATCGAAAGTTGACCGCTCTGCTGCCTATGCCGCCAGGCATATAGCCAAGAACATGGTAGCCGCAGGCGTTAGCGACGAAATGCTGGTACAAATCAGCTATGCCATCGGTGTAGCAAAGCCCATGAATATCTACGTCAATACTTATGGTCGCAAGCATGTTAATATGACCGACGGGGAGATAGCAGAGCACATTGGCAGACTCTTCGACCTGCGTCCAAAAGCCATTGAACGCTCACTGAAGCTTCGCCAGCCCATGTATCTGGAGACAGCAGCCTATGGACACATGGGGCGTCAGTCAGAGGTGGTGAAGAAGACTTTCACCAGCCGCTATCATGAAACAAAGACCATCGACGTTGAGTTGTTCACATGGGAAAAGCTCGATAGAGTGGATGACATCAAGAAGGAATTTGGATTGTTATAACGTCAACGATAACGTCAACGTCAACAAAATCGAAAATAAACACAGGTGTTTCCGCAGGATTCCATCACACACGCAGAACAACCGGTTGAAGCCGTCAGTGTACGTTCTATCGACTCTACCGCAAGACCAGCCCGGCCGCGCACACCCTATCAGGTGCTGCGCTCCCTGCCTCGTGATGCCACACCTGCCCAACAGGACTCTGCCATTCAGGCTACCTTCCAGCCGGCAGAGATTCATTACAGCAACCAGCCTGACACGCTGCATTTGCCTGGACACGAGAAAGGTGTCAAGGTAACCGACGTTGACATTCCCATCTATTACGAAAAGACGTTCTTTGCCAACAGCATTCAGCAAGCCGGCAAAACGACAACCATATACGGTGTGCCAGGTGACCCTGTGCCCTACAACCTGCATAATGACAACGTCATTACCTCGTTGTTGCTGGCGTCCTTCATTCTGACAATCATCCTGCTGACTAACGTCCGTTCTTTTGCTATTCACCAATTGAAGAACTTTTTCAAGGTTCCCCGAACCGACGACACCTTCTTGCCTGAAACAAGCAATGAGTTGCGCTGTCAGTTCTTCCTGCTGGCACAGACAAGCCTGCTACTGGCCATCCTGCAGTTCTTTTTCACACAGCAGTTCATAGGAACCACCTTTATTCTGCAGTCTGACTACCTCCTGGTTGGTATCTATTTTGTCATGATAGCAGGCTATTTTCTGTTGCATGCCCTGCTTTATACGGTCGTCAATCTGGTGTTCTTCAACGGTAAGCGTAACACCCTTTGGCTAAAGACGCTGCTCTTCATTTCATCAGTAGAGGGAGTGGCTCTCTTCCCGCTTGTCATGCTGTTAGTTTATTTCGATTTATCGACGCAAAGTGTAATCCTAAACTTTGCAATTATCCTTATTTTGACGAAATTATTGACATTTTACAAGTGTTTTATCATCTTTTTTCGCCAAATTGGTGGTTTTTTACAAATAATTTTGTACTTTTGTGCCCTCGAAATCGCGCCTTTGGTGCTATTTTGGAGTATTCTGGTGCTAACCGGTAATTATTTAAAGATAAATTATTAGGACAATGATTAAGAAGATTCTGGTATCACAGCCAAAACCATCTAGTGAGAAGTCACCTTATTACGACATCGCAACTCGTTTTGATGTCGAAATGATTTTCCGTCCCTTTATCAAAGTGGAAGGATTGACGGCTAAAGAATTCCGTCAGCAGAAAATCAATATTCTTGATTATACTGCCATCGTCTTCACCTCGCGCCATGCCATTGACCATTTCTTCACACTGGCTAATGAGATGCGCGTCGCCATTCCCGAAGACATGAAGTATTTTTGTGTGACCGAGACCATTGCCCTATATATTCAAAAGTACGTCCAGTACCGCAAACGCAAGGTATTCTTTGGCGACACTGGTAAAATCAACGACCTTATTCCTGCCATGGTGAAACATAAGCAGGAGAAGTACCTCATTCCCATGAGTGACGTACATAATAATAATGTTAAGGAACTGCTTGACAGCAAGAAACTGCATCACCAGGAGTGTGTCATGTATCGTACGGTCAGCAACGACTTCACCCCCGAAGAGGTGAAAACCTTCGACTACGACATGCTCATCTTCTTCAGCCCTTCAGGAGTAGAGTCGCTGATGAAGAACTTCCCTGACTTTAATCAGGAAAAGGTAGCTATTGCAACGTTCGGCCCCGCAACGGCCAAGGCCGTGAAGGACGCAGGGTTGCGACTGGACCTTGAAGCTCCGTCAGAGAAGTACCCTTCCATGACGGGTGCCTTGCAGCATTTTCTGCTCGAACAGCAGGACTAATTCACGATGACCGTACAACGCGCAACGCTGGGCAGACAGGAGCGAATCAAAAGCCGCAAACTGAGCGATACGCTCTTCACGGGCGGCAACAGCCGTTCGTTAGCCGCCTTTCCGCTGCGCGTAGTATATATGAAGCGAGAGCGCACAACGGCACAGCCATCCGCACAAATGATGGTCTGCGTGTCGAAACGCCACTTTAAGCATGCTGTCAATCGTAATCGCGTCAAACGACAAGTGCGCGAATCCTACAGGCTCAACAAGCAGATTCTGCTTGACGCACTCGAACAACACCCGCAGACATCCCTCCTCCTGGCATTCATCTGGCAGTCAGACGAGCTCTATGCTACAGCCAATGTTACGGAGTGTGTACAGAAATTGTTGCAAAGATTAGCAGGACAACTATGAAACGCGTATTGCACTACCTGTCGAAAGGCCTCAGTTGGCTGCTATGTCTGCCCATCGTGTTCTACCAGACCTGCATATCGCCCTATACCCCACCCGCCTGCCGTTTCACTCCAACATGCAGCGAATACGCCAAGCAGGCACTGCGCAAGCATGGCCCTATAAAAGGACTCGCACTGGCCATTTGGCGCATACTGAGATGCAACCCCTGGGGTGGTTCCGGCTATGACCCGGTGCCGTGAATGCGCGTACGCAAATAGATAAATGACAATTGATAATTGAATTGATACAATGAGAAAGAACTTTGTAGAAGAACTCCGCTGGCGCGGAATGCTGGCACAAATAATGCCAGGAACAGAAGAGCTCCTGCAGAAGGAGATGGTTACAGCCTACTTAGGCACCGACCCCACAGCCGACTCACTGCACATCGGCCACCTTTGCGGTATCATGATGCTGCGCCACTTGCAGCGCTGCGGCCACAAGCCCATCATCCTCGTCGGTGGTGCCACTGGCATGATTGGCGACCCCTCTGGAAAGAGCCAGGAGCGCAACCTGCTCAACGATGAGACCCTTCGTCACAACCAGGAATGCATCAAAGCCCAGGTGGCTAAATTCCTCGACTTCGAATCGAAGGATGCCAATGCCGCTGAAATGGTCAACAACTACGACTGGATGAAGGACTTCACGTTCCTCGACTTCGCCCGAGAGGTGGGTAAGCACATTACCGTCAACTACATGATGGCCAAGGAGAGCGTACAGCAGCGCCTGAACGGAACGGCACGCGACGGTCTTAGCTTCACTGAATTCACCTATCAGCTGCTGCAGGGCTACGACTTCCTCTATCTCTACCAGCACAAAGGCGTCAAGCTGCAGTTAGGCGGCAACGACCAGTGGGGCAACATGACTACTGGTACGGAGCTTATCCGCCGCACCTTAGGCAACGACGTGGAGACCTTCGCCCTTACCTGCCCGCTCATCACCAAGAGCGACGGCAAGAAGTTCGGCAAGACAGAGTCTGGCAACATCTGGCTTGACCCCAACCGCACCACGCCTTATAAGTTCTACCAGTTCTGGCTTAACGTCAGCGACGAAGACGCAGAGCGTTACATCAAGATTTTCACCTCACTCGAGAAGGACGTCATCGATGCCCTCATTGAGGAGCACAAGCAGGACCCTGGCCGTCGTGTGCTGCAGAAGCGCTTGGCCGAGGAGGTCACCGTTATGGTTCACTCACAGGAAGCACTCCAGACAGCTATCGAGGCCAGCAACATTCTCTTTGGCAAATCTACGAAGGACGCACTCCAGAAGCTGGACGAACAGACCTTCCTCGACGTGTTCGACGGTGTCCCCCAGTTCGAGATTGGCAAGGACCAGCTTGGCCAGCCCGCTATTGAGCTCTTCACCACAGCGGCTCCCGTCTTCCCCTCAAAGGGTGAGATGCGCAAAATGGTACAGGGAGGCGGTGTCAGCCTGAACAAGGAGAAACTGACTGACCAGAACCGTCCCGTCACAGCCGAAGACCTCATTGACGGCAAATACCTGTTGGCCCAGAAGGGAAAGAAGAATTACTACCTCCTCATTGTAAAATAAGGAAATAAGGTAAGAAAAATTTGGCGGTAAGCCAATTTTTTCTTACCTTTGCACCCGCTATCAAGCAGATTGTCCAATGGTGTAATGGTAGCACAACAGGTTTTGGTTCTGTTTGTGGTGGTTCGAATCCGCCTTGGACAACCAAAAAAGCGGCATCCTTCTTCAGGGTGCCGCTTTTTTGGTTGGTCTAAGGTCAAAGGTCAAAGGCTTGGGAAGTGCCGCTTTGACCCCTTCTCATCAAGGCTGCTTACCAATATAAGCCAGGATACCACCATCCACATAGAGCACGTGACCATTGACAGCATCAGAGGCATGCGAAGCCAGGAACACGGCGGGGCCGCCCAGTTCCTCCGGCTCTAACCAGCGTCCGGCAGGAGTCTTGGCACAAATGAACGAGTCGAACGGATGGCGGCTGCCGTCCGGCTGACGCTCACGCAAGGGGGCCGTCTGCGGAGTAGCAATATAACCCGGACCAATACCGTTACACTGGATGTTATACCCACCGTACTCCGAGCAGATGTTACGGGTAAGCATCTTCAGGCCACCCTTGGCAGCAGCGTATGCGCTGACAGTCTCGCGGCCCAGTTCCGACATCATAGAGCAGATGTTGATAATCTTACCCTCGCGACGCTCCATCATCTCGGGGAGAACGGCAGACGACACGATGAACGGCCCTACGAGGTCAATGTCGATGACCTGTTGGAACTCAGCGCGCTTCATTTCGTGCATGGGAATGCGCTTAATGATGCCTGCATTGTTCACCAGAATGTCAATCTGCCCCACCTCAGCGTGAATTTTCTCTACGAGGGCCTTCACGGCATTCTCGTCAGTAACGTCACAGACGTAGCCTTTCACGTTCTCGATGCCAGCCTCCTTGTAGTTGTTAAGTCCGCGCTCAAGGGCAGCTTCGTTAATGTCGTTGAAGATAATGTTCTTAATACCGGCAGCCACGAAAGCCTTGGCAATGTTAAAGCCGATGCCATAGGAAGCGCCTGTAATCCAGGCATTCTTTCCTTCTAATGAAAATGGATTTGCCATATTTTTTATTTTTTTATAGTTATTATTTCAAGTCCGTAATGAGCGAGAAGTCCTGATCGCCATAGTCGAGGTTCTCACCGCCCATGCCCCAGATGAATGTGTAGTTATGCGTAGCAGCGGCAGAGTGGATGCTCCATTCGGGAGAGAGCACAGCCTGGTCACCGCGCATCCAGATGTGGCGCGTCTCGCTGACCTCGCCCATGAAGTGGCAGACCGCCTGGTCCTCGGGCACCTCAAAGTAGAAGTAAGCCTCCATGCGGCGTGAGTGGACGTGAGCAGGCATCGTGTTCCACACCGAACCAGTGACCAGCTCCGTCATACCCATCTGCAGCTGACAGGTGGGCAGCACCTGATTGACAATCATCTTGTTGATGTTACGCTCGTTCGACATTTCCAGCGACCCCATGTGAGCCACCACGGCGTCAGCCTTGGTAATCTTCTTGCAGGGGTATTCGGCATGAGCCGTCGTAGAGTTGAAGTAGAACTTGGCAGGCTTCTCAGCGTCCTTCGAGCAGAACACCACGTCACGGTCGCCACGGCCAATGTAGAGCGCCTCCTTGAAGTCCAGCTCAAACGTCTCGTCGCCCACCTTCACGCAGCCAGCACCGCCGACGTTGAAGATGCCCACCTCGCGGCGGGTAGTAAAGAACGGAGCCTTCAGCGGGTCGATAGCCTCCAGCTTGAGGCACTCCTTCACTGGCATGGCACCACCCACCACCATACGGTCATACATAGAATACACCATGTTCACCTCGTCGGCAGCAAACACTTTCTCAATTAGGAAGTCGCGACGAATGCGCTGTGTGTCATAGCTTTTAGCATCCTCAGGATGCGCAGCATAACGGATTTCGTAATTTGTCTTCATTGTTTGTTTTTATTTGTTTTAGTGTTACTGACTGCAAAGATACGAAAAGATTTGAGATTTAAGATTTGAGAATTGAGATTTATGGATACTTGTTAGGCTTATTTAACAACCTTACTATCTCAAAGGTCACAGCCTTACACCGACAAAGGCACGGGCAAGCCACTTGTTCTGGTTGACAACAATATTTGAGTTATCGAAGACAGAATTACTCATCATGAAAGAGGCTCCCGCATGGTAACAGGGAGAGAAGTGATAGACCACCGCAGCCCGTTCGTTGAAAATCATGTTGAAGCTGGCACGACCGTCCCTCTTCTCCTCGCCGTTGACGGTGAGCTTATGATGCTGATAGACCACGAAGGTAGGCATTGCCGACACATGCAGCAGCCACTGCGAGCGCTTTCCGAACGCCCAGTTGTAGCCATAGCCGCCGCCAAGTCCTACATGGGCAACCCTGAGGTGAACCTCGGGGGCCTGGGGGCTACGTTCCTTCAGCTCGTTGGTGGTCTTGATGCTACCGCCCTGAAAGCTGGCTCCCAGCAGCCATGATCCTGCCGACTGGCGCTGGTAGTAGTTCTGGTACAGGGCGGCCGGAAACGAGAACCGCTTGTGGTTAAAGACGTAGTAAGCCGCTACGTTTACCACGTTCATGCGCAGTCCGTCCTTGTCCAAATGGTCAATGTCGCCCAACTTGATGTCGCCCGTCAGCGATGTGGCACGCTGGTAGTTAATGTCGAAGCTAACCTTCTGTCCATGATACTCGAAGTTAAACTCATAGTCATCGTAGCTTCCGTTTATCTTGGCTGGATTGAGCGAGAGCGAGGCGGCAATGTCGCAGTAGTTCACCTCGAGAGTGAGGGTGGTGTTACGCTTGGTGTGCAGGTCGTATTTCGAGAACACATTGTTCACCGTCCCCTTCGCATGAATGTAGTTGCGCGACTGGTTCACCATGAGTCGCAACAGCCACTTCTCCTTAGGCCTTACCACGTAGTTCGTGTCGTACTTCACCTTGAAGTAGTTGTCCGAAATCTTGTTGACCAGTCGTTTCCCGAACCAGGGCTTAGCCTCGCTCTTCATGCTGTCGGTAGCAGCCGTCTGCGCCATTAAGGGCAAACACGAAAACAGGCCCAACAGCAAAATCCAAATATTCTTCATCTGTTGACGTTATCGTTACAATCTGCACGTAATGCCTATCTTCGTTTCGAACGTGTGGGCATGCACCGTGTCGTAATACTTATAGAACGTGCGGCGTCCATAGTAGGCAGCCGACAGGTTGACGGACCACTGCTTGGCCACATGGAACTCCATGACCGGATTGACGACCAGCAGCATGGCGTTACTGCGGTCGCCCTGTACGTTCAGGTAGTGCAGGTCCTCCACGTTCTTGAAGTCAGTGGCAATGTCCTCCTGACGATAACCCTTCCAGGTGTAGAGACGGAAGTACTTGGCATTGAGCAGGAATCGGCCGAACTTGCCGAAGTCGAGCTGTGTCTTCGTCTTGATGCTGAAGCCGCTGCCCATGTTGTAGTCGCGCTCAATGACGTTGAAGTAGTCACTCTTCGTACCGCCAAGCAGAATACCACTCAGGAACACACGCTGCTCCACTCGCGAGAGGGCACCAATCTGAGGCAGCGAGAAGATGAAGCCAGGACCGAATCCTGCAGCCTCGCTGATGCGGTAGGGTGTCAGTTCCGAACCGTCCTTAATAGGCTTCGCATCGTAGTAGTTGAAGTGCTGGTAGATACCGAACTCACCCGCCATTTCCTTCTCGTCGAGGATGGGCATACTCCACAGTCGTCCCACAATCTGAAGACTGTTGACTGCCGGCTGTCCGCCACCGAAGGCAATGTTCGACTCAATGTCGAAGAAGTCGTAAGGCGTGGTGTGACGCTCACCGTCAACGGGTGTGCCGTATGTCAGTGTCACGTTGACGTAAGGTGCATGTACGCCACGGAACAGGGCACCGTCGTCAGCCAGATAGCGCCAGCCGAGTGCCACCGAAGCGTCAATGGGCGACTCCTCGTAGTCATGGTAGCGGTAGTGGTCGCTGCGCACGCGCCA
The DNA here is from genome assembly GCA_900320255.1 of uncultured Prevotellaceae bacterium. Lineage (GTDB taxonomy): Bacteria > Bacteroidota > Bacteroidia > Bacteroidales > Bacteroidaceae > Prevotella. The sequence continues at coordinate 3,362 of ONRS01000062.1, read as the reverse complement.
CGCGTCGCCGCTGATGATGCGGTGCAGGCCCTGAATGGGGTTGACAATGGCTGCCGCCGCCTCACGCAGGAATCGGGGGAAGCCCTTGGTGCGGTCGTCAAGCATCGCCAGGCTCAGGCGGTGCGTCATTTCACCAATGGCCATGCCGCCGCAACTGGTGGCAATGATGTCGTTGATGGCCGGCGGCTCCGTCTCGCCCAGGAACTCCCACATCAGCGAGCCGCCCAGGGCGTAGGGTGCCGACTCCCAGAAGGTCAGCCCGTTCGTGCGTGCCGCATTAAAGTAGAGGTTACCGTGGTACGGGTGTGCAAACATGTTGGTGATGAAGAAGTCGTTGTCCCACACCATGCCGTCGGTGAAGTTCCGTTTCAGCGTGCGCAGCGTGGTCTGCGAGAACTCCTCTTTCAGCACGTAACGGTCAAAGAGATGCACGCCCACGTTGATGCCAGTCACCTCGGCAGCGGCCTGCCAGTAGCGTTTCTTCACGGGCAGTGCCATCGTCGAGTCTGTGGCCACAAACGACTGCCGCTTCTTGTCCCAGGCGCGCTTCCACGTGTCGTGCTTGTCGCGTGTCTGGCGCAGCGTCACGCCCAGCTCCACCAGCGGACGGTTGCGGTAGGTCTCGTTGCGGTCGTAGTATCGAGTCAGTCCCCAGCCCACCGAGGCAAAGGCCCCTATCCTTTCGGTTATCTGGTAGTCGGCATTCACGCGTGCCTGCAGCGAGTAGAGCCGCTCCGGCGCCTTGTTCGAGTTCTTCTCGAAGGTCTCCACATGGTAGAAGCCCACATCACCGCTCAGACTCCACTTGGGCGACAGCTGCCAGTACTGTCCCAGTCGGTAGAACAGCGCTCCAGAGAACTTCGAGTCGAGGCCCATGAAGTGCGTACCTATGCCAATGATGTTGTAGGTGCTCTTGTTGCGGAAACGCATGGCACCATTGATCTTCGTTGAAGAGCCGCCATAAAGCATCAGGTCAATGCGCGTCCTCGGACTCACGTTCACCAGACCAATCTTATGGCCTATGCTGTCGTACGACACGTTGACCAGTCCCACCTGCCAGCCACGTGGACGCTTGCGGGCCACGTTAAACACGCCTATCTGCGCACCGTTCAGCGAGTCGGCATAGTTCACCATACCCAGCTGCCAGCCGCCCATCATGCCTTCCGACACGTTCAGTATTCCCGCCAGCTGCAAGCCCCGGTTCATGCCAGCGGTAATGTTGCTTATGCTGCTCAGCTGCAAGCCGTTAAAGAGCCGGGCCGATGCATTCGAGATGCCTGACAGCTGCACGCCATAGCCGCCGTCAGCAGCCACCGACGAGAAGACGCCGAACTGAAAGCCCTTCACCGAGTCCTGCACGCTCACAATGCCTACCGGACTCTTCTGTGCCGCCAATGGTAAAAGCGTAAAAAGGCAGACAATCAATAATCCCGTTTTCTTCATAATCATTACTTTCCATCCATGTTTGTTTTCGAGGTACGAGGATTGTTTTCGAGGTACGAGGTTTCTCGAAAAGAATCCTCGATCAAAGCTACTGTTTCAGCTCCGGCAGCTCTATCCACTTAACGTAGCAGAAGTCCTGACGGTGAGGCAGATGCTCGTTCTTCGGATACATGCGGACAGCCGACTTAAACAGTCCGAACTGCATCGGCGTCAGCGTTGCCTCGAAGGTGTAGTGGCTACCCTCACGCCCGGTCAGCTTCAGCGGTTCAACGTGGAAGATGCGCTCCTCGCCGTTCTTGTCTGTACGGACATCCACCATCTCCAGTCCTACGGCATCGTCCAGCCCCTGCTCGTCGATGACAAACTTCAGGTGGTACTTCTCGTTGGTCTCGCCACCCGTCAGGGGGAAGTCCCATTCGCTGCTGACCACGCTGATGGAGTCCCAGCGCTCAGCCACCGTCTCCTTCCACTGCGCTATCTCCTTCGCCAGACGGTAGCCGTCCTTGGCAAGCTCCTTGTATCGCCGGGCCTCCCGCTCATAGAACTTGCTGTAGTAGTCGTCCAGCTGACGCTTCATGGTGTAGTGCGGGGCTATCTGGGCTATCGAGTTCTTAATCACCTGGCACCAGCCCTTCGAGATGCCTTTCTTGTCCTTATTATAATAAAGAGGTATAATCTCGTTCTCCAACAGCGAGTAGATGGTGGCCGCATCCAGACGGTCCTGATACTCCTGGTTTTGGTAGGTACGCTTCTCGGTGAGCGCCCATCCGGCACCCTCACGGTAGCCCTCTAACCACCAGCCGTCCTTCACGCTGAGGTTCACCACTCCGTTCATCTCCGCCTTCTCGCCCGACGTGCCCGAAGCCTCCATGGGACGTGTCGGCGTGTTCATCCAGATGTCAACACCCGACACCAGGCGGCGCGCCAGCAGGAAGTCGTAGTCCTCAACGAAGATGACCTTTCCCTGGAACTCGTCACGCTGCGATATCTCGAAGATGCGCTTGATGAGCCCCTGTCCTGCACCGTCGGCAGGATGAGCCTTACCAGCAAAGAGGAACACCACAGGGTGCTCGGGGTTGTTCACAATCTTCGACAGACGGTCAAGGTCGGTAAACAACAGGTGCGCACGCTTGTAGGTGGCAAACCTGCGGCAGAAGCCAATGACCAGCGCATTGGGGTTGAACCGTTCCACCAGTTTAGTGATGCGCGACGGGTCGTTCTGGTTCTTGAGCCAAGTGGCACGGTACTGCCTCTCTATGTAGTAGAACAGGTTGCTCTTCATCTGCAGGCGCAACTTCATCAGCACCTCGTCAGGACAGTCGTAGATGCCCTTCCAGCGCTCCTCGTTCGACTGGTCGGCCATCAGGTCCTTGTCCAAGTACTTCTCGTAGATGCCCGTCAGCCAGCCCGTAGCCACCCAAGTGGGAAGATGAACGCCGTTGGTGACGTAGCCCACGTGGTTCTCCTCGGGGAAGTAGCCGTTCCAGATGGGGGCAAACATCTGCTGGCTCACCCATCCGTGCAGCTTCGACACGCCGTTCACCTCCTGACAGGTGTTGCAGGCAAAGGTTGACATGCAGAACCTCTCGTTGTGGTCGTCGGGGTTCGTACGGCCCATGCCGATGAACTCGTCCCACGTAATGCCTAACTTCTGGGCATAGCCGCCCATGTACTTGCCGAACAGGCCCTCGTCGAAGTAGTCGTGGCCGGCAGGCACGGGCGTGTGGACCGTATAGAGTGACGAGGCGCGCACCAGCTCCATGGCCTGGTTAAACGTCAGGCCGTCCTCCTCAATGTAGTCGCACAGACGCTGCAGGTTGCAGAGTGCTGCATGACCCTCGTTGCAGTGATACACATCTTTCTTAATGCCCAGCTTCTTCAGCAGCAGCATGCCGCCGATGCCCAGCAGAATCTCCTGC
>ONRS01000094.1 GCA_900320255.1 uncultured Prevotellaceae bacterium | reverse complement strand
GCAGCGGCAGCACCCGTAATGTCGTTTGCACGGGTGATGTTGCCCTTGTTAGAACTGAACAGAATGGGAACGTCAGCTTCTTCGGGGTTCACTACAGGTGAAGTGTCGGCGATGAAGTCATCGTTCGAGCAGCCGGCGAGCATCATGCCTGCCACTGCGGTTGCTAAAAACAGATACTTTTTCATTGTTGTTGTTTTTTTTATGTTAATACTATTTTTTCGTTTTTTCGCTTTTTCGTTATTTCGCTTTTTCATTTTTTCACTTTTTCACTTTTTCACTTTTTCACTTTTCCGTGCCCCTCCACCAACGTCGAATTCGTAGGTCTCTTCTTCGAAGTCCTTTACTACGGCATCGAAGGCAGAGCCTCCGTTACGCGTGGGGACGGGGATGGTGTCCATGTCGAGCTCGACGGTGAGCACACCGCCTTTGTAGCGGCGGCGCACCTGGTCGGTGACATCAAAGACGAAGGTGGAGTCGATACCGTTGTTGAAGAGGAGCTTCAGGTCCATGTAGTGACGGTTCTTCTCTTTCACCTCCTTGTAGCTCTTCAGCTTGTTACAGTTGTGCTCGCAGATGCCGAAGGTGAGCAGTCGTCCTCCGGCTATGTCAACATTCTCGCCCTCCATGTCGCAGTTGCGCTTCCAGCGAGTGAAGTGGTTGACGGTAATGGGGTCATCGCCACCCCGTCCGCTGTTCAGTACTGACCACCGTGCGAATCCTGACACGTTGCCTTCGCCATCTACGCCGACAATCTTTCCGTTGTTATGGTGGACGATGACCTGCGTGAGGTAGATGTAGGTGATGGGCGTGAGCACCATGTTCAGGCGCTTCACATAGAGGTTGCGCTCCGGGTCGTACTCAAAGCCGTCGAGGCTGCGGTTAATCTCAATGGCTTGCTCGTAGGCCGAGAAGAGTTCCTCGGGCTGATAGAAGGAGTGGGTGTAGCGCGGAGCCTGATAACGGGCTGCTGCCATCGACTGGTTGGTATAGACGGTGATGGAGTCGAGCGTCGTCGTCTCGTCGAAGTTCAGGCTCTGCACGCCGTCGATAAGTCGTATCTGGTTGAAGACGAGCATGTCCCAGAAACCGTAGTTGAAGGCACCCTGGAAGATGCGCCCTTCGATGGTGCTGGGAATGACGCGGGTGTGGGGCGTGTATGGTGTGTCGCCCGTGAAGTAGCGGCGAATCTCGAAGTTGTTGGGCAGCGTGTAGCCCTGTTCGCCGAAGAGCTGGCGGTCCTCGTCGTCCCATCCGTAGTACCACTCCTTGCGCCAGTCGTATTTGACACCGGGTTCAATCTCGTAGTCCCAGTAGGTGTCGAGCTCCAGTTCGGCAAAGACCAGCCGTGTCTCGCTGGGCTGTGCGTCGTAGAGGTGTAGTGGCGGCTCACGTCGGCAGGCCGTAAACGTCAGTGCCAGTAGCAGGAGGAGGTATAAGTTCTTCATTCGTCGGTCCTCCTTTCTTGGGGATTATAGGGCCTATAGGTCTTATAGGGCTCATAGGCTTTAAAGCTGACGCCTTTCTTCTGAATGCGGCGGTAGAGCAGGTCATAGGTCAGGGTGACGCCTATGCGCGTCGGGCCAAACCAGTTAAAGCGGTACTGACGCTTCTTGAAGAGGTCAGGTGACAGCGACCACTTGTAGTAGTAGAGGTCGTCGTGATAGTTCGGGTCAACGGGGTTCTCATACTGGTAGGGGTCGTACTTGGCACCGAACCAACCGGCCTGCAGCTGGAACTCCAACCGCCAGTGGCCGTTGCGTGAGATGGGGAGCACATAGCCGATGCCCACGCCGGCACCGATGCCTTCGCCTTCCCAGCCGCGGTCAGCGTCGAAGCAGATGCCGAAGAGTCCGAGATGACCGTAGCCCTGCAGGTACCAGCCGCTGTAGGCGGGTTTCTTGTTGAGTGTTGAGTGTTGAGCGTTGGGCGAGGCCTGTTCGTCGTAGGGCTCATTGGCCTTCAGGTAATAGCGGGTTTCGAGCTGGTAGTTGCGAATCTGGAAGAACTTGTGCTTCTCGTAATGCTGCCACCAGGGGAAGTCGAACGACGCGCCAAAGGTGAAGTGCCCCTTCAGTGGATAGTACTCAACGGCCACGTTGGGTATGGGGCACCAGCGGTTATAGCCAGGCATGTAAGCCACGTCGAGCAGCAAGTTGGTCTTAATTGAGAGGAACTCGCGGCGGGGTAGGGTGTCGTTGACTGACTCTGGGGGAGTAGGGCTTGTGGGGCTTATAGGGCTTGTGGGGCTCATAGGGCTTATAGGGCTTATGGGCTCTTCCGGCTTCGGCTCCTCCGGCTTAGGCACACGCTGCAGGTAGATGACGAAGCGGGCAGAGCGCAGCTGCGGGAAATACTGTTGCAGGAGTCGCTGCCAGAGCCGTCCACCGTCGTTCTTCTGCAGCTTTTCTTTCAGCTGGGCATAGTCCTGGTTGGGCAGGTGAAGGTCGCAGAGAGCCTTGACGGTCAGGTAGTCCGGGTCATTGGCACGGCGCATCATGATGCAGAGGGAGCGGTAGTCCTCGATGTCCGTCTCCACGGAGGAGAGAGTCTCAGCCGCGGAACCGCTGATCACACTGGCAGCTGCTGCATTGGCGGTGATGCGTGAGGTCATGAAGTTATAGACCGAGAGCACGCGCTGCTGTCCTAACCGTTGGTTGACGGCCACAGGACCTTCAGGGGAAGCTGCACCGCGGAACACCATGCGCACCAGACGTAGGCTGTCGCTATTGATATGCGGAATCACCACGTTCTCCAGTTCAAGCAGCAACGGGCTGTTTTGCGGAAGGTCGTATTGGTTGACGGGGAAGACAATCTTTGCAGCATGGTCGAAGAACTCCTCGTCAGACAACTGCTGGGGCTCTTCTCCATCGGCCAAAATGACGATATAGGGATATTGGTCGTAGTAGGTGTAGTTGGGAAGATTAGACGCAACGGCTACCGTCTTGGGCAGGAGCACCAACACAACAACCATTGTAACTATATGCAGAATTAGTTTCTTCATTTGTTATTCTGAATCTTCAGATTTTAAAGTTGTTACTTATTTCGCGCGTGTGCGTGAGATATTTTATCGCACAAAGTTACAACATTATTTTTGTTAAGCAAAATTAACTCATTACCCCCCCCCATTTATTTAAGACTAATTAACTAAAGAGAGGAGTAATTTAAATAAAATAAATAAAAGTTTTATAGCAAGTCTTTGACAGAGGCTTCTGGTTTCTCCACTTTGTCGAACTGCGGGAACTCGATGTTGAAGTTCACCATGCAGAACTCGTGAATTTCCTGTATGGAGCCAGGCGCCTGTTCGCCAAACTGGTTACAGGGGAAGTCGAGAATCTGAGAGACACCTGCCGTCCCACATCGTCTTTCACCGTAAACTCGTATATTTTCTGTGCCGAGAGCTGCAGGGCGCAGAGGGTTGCCAGGCAACCAGCAATTAACCATTCACCTTTCGCATGTTTAAAACGACAACGAATTGCACGAATTGAACTAATAATATACATGGAACCAAAAACGAGTTACCACATCGGCGCCCCCCCCTCCCAAGAAAAAGCATCGGGTGTGTCGGTCAAGACACACACCCGTTTGCTTTTTTCTTTTTCTTTTTTCTTTATCTATTTCTATTTCTTCACCTGCGCGTATTAAGAGGTTCGCACGCGGATTTTGATTCCTGATTGAACCATGGTTGAACAATGGTTGAAGAATGAACGGAGAATAATCGAGGAAAATGGGCATCCGATTTTGGCCTTTTCGCCACTATAACGAAGGCCAAACTCCACCTTAACGAAGGCCAAACTCCACGTTAACGAAGGCCGAATTACACCGTAACGAAGGCCAAAGAAGGTTGGAAACTGCACCAAAGAAGGGTGGAGTTAAGCCCAAACGAGGGTGGAGTTAAGGCCAAACAAGAAAAGGCAGAAAAATGAGGCGAAGTAGAAAAAAGTGATGAAAAAGGTAGCTGGTTTCAAAATAATTTAGTATTTTTGCAGTCGGAAATTTCTATTACACTTATGACAACACAGTTATTATTCATCGGAACCACCGAACTGCTGATTATCGGTGCTATTGCGTTGCTGCTGTTCGGCGGTAAGAAACTGCCAGAGCTCATGAAGGGTCTGGGGCAGGGCGTGTCGAGTTTCAAGAAAGGCATGAATGAAGGGACGACGGGCGACGGTCAAAGGACTAAGGGCGACGGTCAAAAGTCAAAGGACGACGGTCAAGGGACCACAGAGGGAGAATAAGGATGAAGGACGGACAGCAGGAGCTGTTGTCGTTCGGCGGCCACTTGGAGGTGCTCCGTCGAATGCTGTTCCGCATCATTGCCGTTGCGGGGCTCATAGCTGTGCTCGTCTTTTGTTTTAAGGAGCAGACGTTCGCAATGCTGCTGGCTCCGAGCCGCTGGGACTTTGTGACTTACCGGCTGATAGAGCAGCTGCTGCAAGGCGTTGGCATAGACTTCCACTTCGAGCCCTATCATGTTGACCTGATAGCTACGGAGCTGTCGAGCCAGTTCATGACCCATGTCTCTACGGCCGTCTATTTAGGGCTGTTAGCCTCGTCGCCTTACATCATGTACGAGCTGTTCCGTTTCGTGTCGCCTGCCCTTTATGAGAACGAGCGTCGTTACTCCGTTCGCGTCAGCGTTACCATCTATGTGCTGTTCATTGTCGGAGTGCTGATGACTTACTTTATACTGTTCCCTATATCGTTCCGATTCTTAGGAACTTACAGCGTCGATGAGAGCGTGCGCAGCACCATTACTCTGGACTCGTATATCACCACCTTTCTCTCGCTGACGCTGGTCATGGGGGCCGTGTTTCAGTTACCCGTGCTCAGTTTCTTCTTGGGAAAAATGGGCGTTATCAATGCCGAGTTGCTGGCCCGTTATCGTCGTCATGCTCTTGTCTTGCTGATGCTCGTTGCGGCCATCATCACGCCGCCTGACATCATGACGCTTATCCTGGTTAGCATTCCGCTCTACCTGCTGTATGAGGCGAGCATCCTTACATTGAAGATTAAACATTAAAAAATAGCCATGAAGAAGATTTTAACTTTATCATTGATTGTCTGCCAGTTATCGTTGAGCGCTGCGTTCGCTCAAGAACCGGTGTGGAAAAATCCGTATGTCAACCAACAGAACCGTGAGGCGAGAAGAGCCAACTTCTTTGCCTACGAGAGTGAGGCACTTGCTGCCCAGGGCGAGAAGAGCCGTTCGGCGCGCTACCTCAGCATGGAAGGAAAGTGGAAGTTCCACTTCGTCCGCAACCACAACGAACGGCCTACCGGTTTCTTCCGTGCTGACTACGACGACACCGCGTGGAACGACTTCCCCGTGCCCGGACTGTTTGAGTTGAACGGCTATGGCGACCCCATCTACAAGAATATAGGCTATGCCTGGTCAACAACGTTTGAAACAAATCCTCCTTACATTGACGAAACCAACAACTACACAGGTTCTTACCGTCGTTGGTTCGAGCTTCCCGAGAACTGGAAAGGACAGCAGGTCTTGTTCCATGTAGGCTCGGCCACGAGTAACCTCATGGTGTGGGTGAACGGCAAGTACGTGGGCTACTCAGAAGACTCGAAAGTGGCCGCTGAGTTTGACATTACCAAATACCTGAAGAAGGGCCGTAACCTCATAGCCATGCAGGTCATGCGGTGGTGCGACGGCTCCTATTTAGAAGATCAGGACTTCTGGCGGCTGACGGGTATTGCCCGTGAGGTGTATCTGTATGCCCGTCCGAAGGCGCATGTGGAGGACATCACCATCAGACAGGACTGGCAGGACGGCAACGGCCTGTTGGACGTGGAGGTGAAAGCCCCGAAGGGGCTGACCGTTGAAGCACGGCTGACCGACGCTGACGGGCGGCAGGTGGCAACGGGGCTGAAGGCTACGGTGAGCGGTGTGAAGGCATGGACGGCCGAGACGCCAAGCCTCTACACCTTGTATGTATATCTGAAGAAAGGCAGCGACACGTTAGAGGTCATCCGTCAGCGCGTGGGCTTCCGTCATGTGGAAATCAAGGGCGGTCAGCTGTTAGTGAACGGTCAGCCGATACTCATCAAAGGTGCCGACCGTCATGAGCTGGACCCCGACGGGGGCTACTTGGTCAGCGTGGAGCGGATGAAGCAGGACATCAAGATCATGAAGCAGCTGAACATCAATGCGGTACGTACGAGCCACTATCCTGACGACCCCCGGTGGTACGAGCTGTGCGATGAATACGGCATTTATGTTACTGCCGAGGCGAATATAGAGAGTCACGGCATGGGCTATGGCGACAAGACACTGGCAAAGCGCCCGGACTTTGAACAGATGCACCTGGAACGCGATGAAGCCAATGTGCGCACACTGAAGAACCACCCGAGCATCATTGTCTGGAGCTTGGGCAACGAGGCTGGCTACGGTCCGAACTTCGAGAAGTGCTACGACTGGATCAAGGCCTACGACCCGACCCGTCCCGTGCAGTACGAGCGTGCCGAACACGACGGCAAGACAGACATTTTCTGTCCGATGTACTACTACTATGACGACTGTGTGAAATATGCGCAGGGCGACAACCCGCGTCCCCTGATACAATGTGAGTATGCCCACGCCATGGGAAACTCCATGGGCGGTTTCAAGGAGTACTGGGACATCATCAGGAAATACCCCAAATATCAGGGAGGCTACATCTGGGACTTCGTCGATCAGGGCTTGCGTGACACGAGCAAGATAACGGGCAGGGAAATCTTCACCTACGGCGGTGACTACGGGCGTTACCCGGCCAGCGACTACAACTTCAACTGCAACGGCATCATAGCCCCCGACCGCAGGCTGAACCCCCATGCCTACGAGGTGCAGTACTACTACCAGAACATCTGGGTGACGGACAAGGGGTTGAAGGATGGATGCTTTGAGGTGTATAACGAGAATTTTTTCAAGACGCTGGACGGTGTGGAACTGGTGTGGAAGGTGAGGAAGCACAGCGGCAAGATTGCCCTTGACGGCATTCAGCCGCAGGAGCGGAAGGTGCTCTTTGACGAGCAGTTGCAGAAGGTGGTGCAGAAGGTGCTGTCACATCACCCTGACGAGGAAATCTTGGTGAACATGGAGTTCCGTCAGGCAGAACCTGACGGAGCCGTAGTGGCCCGTCAGCAGCTGGTGGTGCAGCCCTACCGGTTTCCGGAGCTTATAAGCCCCATAAGCCCTATAAGCCCAACCGAAGAAACCACCTCTTACATCAAGCTGACCGCCGGCGGCACAACGCTGACCATCGGCAAAAAGACCGGCTGGATTGACTATCTGGACGTTGACGGCGAGCCGATGCTCATTGACCGCGAAAGTGTGACACCCGAGTTCTGGCGTGCCCCGACTGATAACGACTATGGAGCCTGGCTGCAACAGCGCTTCGGGGTGTGGCGACAGCCGCAGACGAAGCTCACCAGTTGTGCTGTAAGCGGCAACAGCGTGGTCGCCCAGTTCGACATGCCCGACGTGAAGGCCCGGCTCACCATGACCTACACGCTGACCGAAGAGGGCGAGGTCATCGTGCGTGAGCAGCTGAGCACGACGGAAGGTGCAGAGGTTCCACCCATGTTCCGCTACGGCATGCAGCTGCAGATGCCGAAGCAGTTTAACAGGGTGCAATACTACGGTCGCGGCCCCATTGAGAGTTATTGTGACCGTAAGGACAGCCAGTTCCTGGGCGTCTATGAGAATGAGGTCAGCGGGGAGTACTTCCCCTACGTTCGTCCGCAGGAGAGTGGTAACCACACCGACATACGCTGGTTCCGGGTTACTGACGGCACGAAGGGACTGGAGTTCTACTCTAACGCTCCGATGGAGTGTTCGGCATTGCCTTATCTGACGGAAGACCTGGACGACGGGCCCACGAAGGACAAGAAGACAGGCCGTCATAGCGGTGACCTGGTGGAGCGCGCCCTGACGCAGGTACACATTCAGCAGAACCAGATGGGACTGGGCTGTGTGAACTCATGGGGCGCATGGCCGCTCGACCAGTACATGGTAAAATATGGTGACAAGGACTTCACGTTTGTCATCAAACCATATAAGCGATGAGACGATTTGCAGTTATTTTATGCTGTTTTTGCCATCTGTCATTGATGAATGCACAGCCCATGGAAATCATAGAGGCACATAAGCAACAAAAGTTTCCCGACTCTATTCCAGCAGGGAACTACAGCGGTATTACGCCTTTGGGACAGGACCGCTACGCCGTGGTAAGCGACAAGTCGGCAGACGACGGCTTCTTCGTCTTCCACATAGCCATTGACACTCTTTCGGGGAAGATTGTAAGCATAGAGAATGAAGGCTTCCGTTCGACCGGAAAGCGTAACAGGGACGTGGAAGGCATTGCCTACGTGCCTGACACGCAGACCTTGTTCATCAGTGGTGAGGCTGGCAATGACATTCTGGAATACACCCTCGACGGGCAGCACACGGGACGGGGACTCGTCATTCCTGCTGTCTTTAAGAAAGCCCGCAGGAACTTCGGCTTTGAGGCATTGGCCTATGACGCGGAGCAACGGCTGTTCTGGACAACCTCTGAGGCCTCTCTGCCGGGAGAAGGCGACACGCTGCGGCTGCAGAGCTTCGGACTGGACCTGCAGCCGAAAAGGCAGTACCGCTATGAGATGGACGGACAATTGTCGGAGCGCCCCATAGCAAGGGGTGTCAGTGCCCTTTGCGCGTTGGGCGGCAACAGGCTGTTAGTGCTGGAGCGAGAGGCGAAGGTAACCAAGATGAAGATTGGGTCGTGGGTGCATTGCAAGCTCTTTGAGGTGGAGCTGACGGGGGAACCGTCGGAGGCAGTGGTAGAGAAACGGTTAGTGATGGAGTTCCGGACAAAGATCAACCTGTTACGACGTAATTTTGCCAACTACGAAGGCATGTGCTTAGGGCCCCGGTTGGCTGACGGCAGCAGGACACTCATCATGATAGCTGACTCGCAGGACCGGCATGGCGGCATTTTGCGTGACTGGTTCAAGGTTATAGTTTTTAGGGAATAGGGCCTATGGGGCTTATGGGGCCAATAAGCCTTATGGGCCTTATAAGCCCAAGAAGTACCCTAACCGGTAAAGCTGAAAGAGGATGGGGGAGTAGTGCCCCTTCTGCAGCCGGTTACGCTCGCAGCCGCCGAACAAGCGGTGCCAACAACGGACAAGCGGCAGCAGGCCGAAGTGCCGCAGACGGCCGACCACATGAAGAAGCCCCGAATAGCCCAGCAGCTCCTGCTGGAACTGATGGAGCGTACGCAGTCCTTCCTCCGTCTTGTTGAGGAAAGAGGCGTTGTCCTCGAAAATCTCAAAGCTCAACGGGTTGTCAATGTGCTCGACAACGACCTGATGCTCTTTCAGCTGTTTACCGAAGAACACGTCCTCAAAGCCGTAACGGCGGAACCGCTCGTCGAACGGGTGTTCGAGCATGACGGTGCGGGCCACCAGGAAATTAGCCGTGTGGAAGTGCAGGTAGGGATGCTTCCTGCGGTCGGAGACAAGGTGTGACCCTTCGGCACTCTTCTCATATTGGTAACGCAAAGTATGCTGCGGGCCGTTTCCTTCCCTGACCATGATTCCTCCGTCAATAACCGTCTCGCAAGGGTGTGAGGCATAGCGGCGAAGATAATCATCATGAGGCACCACCATGTCAGCATCGATGAAGACCAGAAACGGGTAGCGTGCCTGCTGCGCCAGAAAGTTACGGATGGCCGCACGCCCGGCGTTCTCGTGTCGTTCAATCAAGCGACAATGAGGCACGTCGTTGATGCTCCGGTTCCGACGCACCGTCTCCTGGTCAGAGGAGCCGTCGTCAGCCACGATGATCTCGTAGGCCGTTCCCAGCTTCTCTGCCTGATGCTGTAACGTGCTGACCAGATGGGTGCAGTCATCGTTATAGGTAGGAATGAGGACTGATAATTCTTTCATTTCCGTGCAAAGGTACGAAAAAGTTGAGAGTTAAGTGTGGAGTGTAGAGAGATTTTTCGGTTGGAATCAATAAAAATTGTTAATTCTTGATGGGCATTGGCAAATTCTTCACTTTTCGCTTCTCGCTTCTCACCAAAAAGTCGTACCTTTGCAGCCGCTTTCACGAGATGGGAGCAAGGAATTCAAATTTAGTATTCATTATTAACATCAAAGATTTAAAGATTTATGGCAACAAAAATCAGACTGCAGCGCGGTGGCCGTAAGGGATACGCTTTCTATCGTATCGTCATCGCTTATGCAAGAGCACCACGAGATGGTAGATTTACTGAGAAGATTGGTACTTACAACCCCAACACCAATCCTGCCACAGTAGATTTGAATT
>ONRS01000084.1 GCA_900320255.1 uncultured Prevotellaceae bacterium | reverse complement strand
GGACACTAAGCGCTGGAGTAAAGTGTCGAAGTCGCCTGAGTTAAAGCATGACAATGACAAAGTGACATCGTGACATTAAGGAGGTATTGATATGGAACTGATATTAGAACGTATAGCTAAACGCAAGACCTACACGATAGGTCGCCTGTGTATCCGTCAGCAAGTGATGGATGAATATCTGCCCGGTACGGCTGATGAGTATTTCTGCGACACGCTGGAACCCACCTGGCGCGACTACCAGAACGGAGCCTACAAGGTGAAAGGCCGTTCGGCCATCCCCGAAGGCCGCTATGCCGTGGTGATCTCCTGGAGTCCGAAGCTTGGGGCATGGCTGCCCATCCTGTTCGGAGGCCCTGAGTTCAACAAGCAGTGGCAGGGCATCCGAATCCATGCGGGCAACACCGCCAAGGACACCCAGGGATGCATCCTCGTAGGCATGAACCCTGCGATTGAGCGAGAGAAGGCGGAGTTTACTTCGGCTTCCGAGCGTGAGCAGGGTCGACCGAAGGTCAACCGCGAAGTCGGCAAAGTGCTCGACAGCCGCATCTGGCTGCACCGCCTGAAGCAGAAAATTGTGGAGGCCAAGGATAAAGGTGAGGCCGTTTGGCTGACCATTAAATAGGCAGAACTTATAAATTATCTCAAAACTTCTCCCATGTTCAATGTGATATGGGAGATTTTTTGTATTTTTGCGGCGTTAAGCGGTAAGTGGACTAAAGACATCTTTGACCCCCATGAATCAACAAGAGAAAGACGAGAAGTACATGCACCGTTGCCTGCAACTGGCTGCCAACGGACGTCAGAATGCGAAGCCCAACCCGATGGTGGGGGCTGTTATTGTGGCAACAGATGAGAACGGAACGGAGCGGATTATTGGTGAAGGCTACCACCAGCGCTTTGGCGAGGGACATGCAGAGGTGAACGCCTTTGCGTCCGTATGCCCCGATGACGAGCCGCTACTGAGGCTGGCTACCATTTATGTTTCGCTGGAGCCCTGTTCTCACTACGGCAAGACTCCCCCCTGTGCGGACCTTATTATTAGAAAAGGTGTCAGGCGCTGCGTGGTGGGCTGCATTGACCCGTTCAGCCAGGTGCAGGGGCGGGGCATCGGCAAACTCCGTGATGCCGGCATTGAGGTCACTGTGGGCGTGCTGGAAGACGAGTGCCAGTGGATTAACCGCCGTTTCTTCACCTTCCACCGCGAGCATCGCCCCTACATCATTCTGAAGTGGGCGCAGTCGGCCGACGGCTTCATCGACAAGGACTTCCACCCCGTCATGATATCGAATGCTGTTACACAGGTGCTCAGCCATAAGCTGCGTGCTGAGGAGGATGCCATACTTGTTGGTCACACCACTGCCGACCGTGACCGTCCGCAGCTGACCGTCCGCCATTGGCAGGGACCTGACCCCAAACGTCTTGTGCTGACCCACAACCGTCCGCTGCCACAGCTCATGGACGACCTTTACCTGCATGGGGTGCAGTCGCTCATTGTTGAGGGTGGTGCCCGCACCCACCAGTCGTTCCTCGATGCCGGGCTGTGGGACGAGTTGCGTGTAGAGACGGCCCCGGTAACCCTTGGCAACGGCACCAAGGCTGCCTGCATACCGAAAGAAGCAGCGGTGAAGGACTGCCAAGTGTATGACCAGCACACGCTCGTCACGTTAGTAAGGCGATAGGCCAGTTACGGCTGGTAGCTGTCCAGCTTATTGAGATAGAAGGTGCGGAAGTCGCGCCAGTGGTAATAGGGAGCCATGTCTGTCGGAATGGGCAGCGCGGCTTCTCGTTCGTTCAGTAGTACCTTAAAGACGATGTCCTCGTCGTTAAGGTCGCTGCGGTAGAAGACGAACTGCAGGTTGGAGGCCATGGGAAACACCAGTGAAGCCATCCAGCCCTTCTCTTCCAGCTCTTCGAGACTTTCAGTCTGTAAGTCGAAGCCGTTGACACCGATGAGGCATACCAGCGGCAGCAGCACCGTTTCGTGGCCAAAGCGCAGTTGCACGTTAGGCCGTTCCTGCCTGATGCAGCTGTCGGCATCGGCAATGAGCTGGCGCAGCAGATAGCGTTGCGAGTAAGGCTGCTTGGCTCCATTGAGCAGCGAGGCTCCATGCAGGATGTACCAATGGGCATTCTCTATCTGCCACAGGTCATAGACATCTTCGTCAGTAAAGAGGTTGATGATGGAGGTCTTGTGTGCCATGTGGGTGTTCTTCAGAATTAGTCCCGTCTTAATGAGGTAGTAGTTGAACCACCTCTCGTTGACAAACGTCAGCGCAGAGTCAGGATTCGTGAAGAGCAGTTTCATAAGGCGCGGGTTCTTGTCGTGCTTGGCCCAAAACGCTTCATACGCCTCCTTGGCCAGCGACGACATGCCGTTCTTTCTGAGCAGGGTGTCCTGGTGGTTCATGTACCACATGTCACGCTTCGAAGCCCTGATGGATATTTGCAGTTCGGAGTTGGCGTAGGCCATGTGTTGCGTAGCGGCTCCCATGGAAATCATGCACCTGGCCACGGTAGTGCTGCGTGCGTCGATGTAGGTGTCTCCGCTGAAGACCTCGGGGAAGTTCTCCATCATGCGGCGTGCAATGTTACGGAGCTGCTGCTTGCCTCTGCCTGTCAGGTCACCCCATCGCCCCTCGGAGTCGGCTATGATGTCGTGCAGCTCGTTGAGCACCATTCGCCCGGTAGGGGTCAGCAGCTGCAGGCTGTCGGCCTTTTTCAACATGTTATAAGGTGTGTCGTACACCTTGCGCTGGTTAACGTACCGGGAGCCGTGCCGTCCGTAGTGACTGATGTAGAACGGTTTTTTGCCTGCCGGTGCCGGGGTGAGTGGCGTGAAGGCGCTGTCGGGATAGACGCTATAGTTGCTGGCCGCAAAGTTGCGGTTGAGCTTAATCATCTCCAGCGCCGACTGGGCTCTGACGTGTGAAGAGTGAAGCGTGAAGAGCAAAGAATTTGCTGCCGCTGACCAAAGCATGATCAGTAGCAATGCCGTGCGGCGCACAACAACAAGGGCGGTAGCAAATGGTTTATTCTTCATTTTGTACATAGTCATCGAGTTTCTTCAAGTAATACTTGCGGAAGTCTTGCCAGCGGTAGTAGGGTGCATGGTCGGCAGGCAGGGGCAGCGTGGCTTCGCGCTCGTTGAGCAGCACCTTCAGCAGCACGTCGTCGTCCTGCGGATTTGCACGGTAGAATATGAGCTGGATGTTGGCACTCATGGGTGAAATGCGGAAGTCAGCCCAGCCTTTCTGGTCGAGGCTGTCCAGGTCGTCAGTGGCCATTGCATAGCCGTTCATGTCGAGCAGGCACACCAGGGGGATGATGCCCGTCTCGTCGCCAAAGCGCAGCTGTACCGTCGGGGTGGGCACGCTGATGCAGCTGTCGGCCATCTCGATCATGCGCCGCAGCAGTATGCGTTGCGAGTAAGGCTGTCGGCCGCCGTTCAGCGTGCAGCCTCCGTAGTTGATGTACGACCAGGCATTGGCTTTCCGCCAGTTGCTGTAGGCTTCGTCGGGCGTGAAGAGGTCGTAGAGTGTCAGCTCACGGCGCAGCTCCAGGTTCTGCAGGTTGCCGGCCAGTCGGAAGATGGCGGTGTAGAGCTGGGCGGCATCTACCTCTTGGCTGACGTATGCCGTGTCGTTGAACAGACGTTCCATCAGTGGAGCGGGGTGCTCATAGCGTGCTGCAAACTCATTGAAGCGCTGCCGTGTCAGTGAGTCCATCTGCTCTGCCAGCAGGTTCTTGTCAACGTAGTTCAGGTAGTAGGTGTCGCGTCTTGTGGCATCGTGGTGAATAATGCTGTAGCGGCGGGCAAAGGGCAGCATGGCATTCTCCATCGACATGATGCAGCGTGTCAGGGTGGTGCTGCGTCCGGAAATATTGCAGTTTTCACTAAATACCTCAGGGAAGTGCTTCAGCATGCGGGTGGAGATGTCAGCCAACTGCTGTGCCCCCAACTCCGTTATCTCGCCCCATCGCAAATGGGCATCCTGGCGTATCAGTTTGATGCGTCGCAGCACGTCGCGTCCCAGCGGGGTGAGCTTGTTCAGGCTGTCGGCCTTGGCCATGATGTTGTAGGGCGTGTCGTATGATTCCGGGGTAGTGTTGTAACGCGAGCCGTGACAGCCGTAATGGCTAATGTAGAACGGCTTTTTGCCTGCGGGTGAAGGAGTGAGCGGTTCTGCTGAACGGTTAGGGTAGGGTGTTTGGAAACCCGCCGAGCGGCGAATGTCCACGCGGACATCTTCGCGCACGGTTTGAGCGTGTGTCAAGGCTGTCATACACCAAAGAAGACAGCACATCATCCCTATAAGCGTTCTTCTTCTAAAAGTCATTTACGTCCGAAATCTGCAGGTACTTCTCCCCATTTGCTGGTTTCCCACTTGACAATAGGATTCTGGAAATTATGTGTCAGGAGCCAGTGTTGGGCTCGTTCTATAATCTGGAACAGCTGCTCCGTCTGTGCGTTACGCTCCAACTTGGTCTTGCATTGCCGCTTCTTCACCCAGAGTATGGCGTTGTAGGAGTCAGAGTAGATGGTCTTGTTGTAAAGTCCTTTCTGCCAGGCTAATGCCAACGCATGGACGATGGCAAGAAACTCCCCGATGTTGTTGGTGCCGTGTACTGGGCCGTAGTGGAACACGCGGGCTCCCGTCTGCAGGTCAATGGCCTGATACTCCATAGGCCCCGGGTTGCCTGAGCAGGCAGCATCGACGGCCCATGCGTCGGCGCTGACCTCTGGGGGCAGGGGCAGCACGGTGTCGTTACGGTATGACGGCGGGTTCTGCAGTTCCATCTTTTTTATTTACGATTTAATTGTTGACGTTATCGTTGACGTTGACGTTATCGTTGACGTTATCGTTGACGTTGACGTTATCGTTGACGTTGACGTTATCGTTATCGTTGACTCAACACTTTCAGCAGGAAGCTGGTGACGGTGTCGGTCGTGCGGTAGATGTTCTGTGAGAACCCGTGGTCAAAATATTCCTGTTCCACATACTGGCTGCCCGGCCACTGCTGGTGGAAGCGCAGACCGTAGGTGTAAGGCACCACACGGTCGCCCGTGCCATGAATGATGAGGGCCGGACCCTGATACTTGGCGGCCGTCTCGTAGATGGGCAGACGGAAGGCGGTGGTGATGTACTTGCCGCCCAGCTTCTGACCTCCCCACAGCTCTACATATTCCGGTGGGTCGAGCGGGTTGTACGTCTTGCCGAACGTGGAGCCGCGGATGGCATCGTCGCGCAACACGGCGGCAGGCGCCATCAGGGCCACGGCGGCAATGTCGGCAGCACCCAGCTCACCGGCTGTCATGGCAGCCACCACGCCTCCCTGCGAGTGACCAACCAGGGCTATCTTCGACACGTAGCGCAGGTCGCGCACGTAGGCTATGACCTTCTTGGCATCCTCTATCTCGTTGGGCACGGTCATGTCCTCAAACTTTCCCTCGCTCTCACCGTGACCGTTGAAGTCGAAGCGGATGGAGGCCACACCGTGACGCTGCAGCGAGTCGGTAATAAGCTCAAAGAGCGGACCGTCCTTGGAGCCTCCGAAACCATGACAGAACACCACCATGGGGCATTGCTGTCCGGCTGCCAGCTCCGGCTTCTGGATGACG
This sequence comes from uncultured Prevotellaceae bacterium, assembly GCA_900320255.1. Taxonomy (GTDB): domain Bacteria; phylum Bacteroidota; class Bacteroidia; order Bacteroidales; family Bacteroidaceae; genus Prevotella. The sequence goes on along the minus strand of ONRS01000084.1, from coordinate 4,491 downwards.
GCCTGCAGACGGCCGTGGTCGCCGTCAATGGTGAGCCGCTCGCGCTGAGGCTGGAAACCGGTGGGCCGCAGCTCCTTCAGGTACTTATCCACCTTATAGGTCAGCACCGTAGAGAGGGCCACCTTGCCCTCCTTGTCGATGACGACCATAGAGGGAATCCACTTCACGCCGTAAGCCTTGGCGATGTCGGTCTCCTTGAACTTCTTTAATTCGGAAACCTGTGTAAACTCAATGCCGAGTGCCTCACAGCCCTTGCGCCAAGCCTCTACGTCGGTGTCCATTGACACACCCACGAACTCAACGCCCTGCTGGTGGTACTCGTTGTACATACGCACCACTTCGGGGGCATCCTTGCGGCAGTCAGGGCACCACGATGCCCAGAAGTCGAGCACGACGGTCTTGCCCTTCAGGCTCGACAGCCGGAAAGTCTTGCCGTCTATGGTCTTCATCTTGAAGTCAGGAGCCACCGTGCCAGGCTTCACCAGCTCCGTGGCATACTTCGTGTCAAAGTCGGGCTCAGGGCCGAACTGTGCCTTTACTGTGGCAACAGCCACCATCAGCAAGGCTGCAAGCATGATTCTCTTCATCTTTTTTATTTCGATATATTTGTTATCGTTATCGTTATCGTTGACGTTATCGTTATCGTTGACGTTATCGTTACATCCTTTCCGGCACCTCAATGCCTAACAGGGCCATGCCGTTCTTCAGTATCTTGGCCACGTTGCGGGCAATGACCAGTCGCGTCAGCTTCTTCTGCTCGTCCTTCTCGTTCAGGATGCTGTAGTCATGATAGAACTGGTTGAACACCTTGGTCAGCTCGTAGCAGTAGTTGGCAATGCCCGAAGGACTGTAGTCCTTGCCGGCCTGCTCAACGGCAGCGCCGTATTCCGACATCTTCTGTATGAGCTCCACTTCCTTAGGACTTATAGGGCTCATGGGGTTCATGGAGCCTATGGGACAGGTGTCCTGCGCTTTCCGCAGGATGCTGCGGATGCGGGCGTGGGTATATTGAATGAAGGGGCCCGTGTTGCCGTTGAAGTCGATGCTTTCCTCGGGGTTGAACAGCATGTTCTTGCGGGCATCGACTTTCAGTATGAAGTACTTCAGGGCTCCCATGCCTACAATGCGGGCAATCTCCTTGCGCTCCTCTTCGGTCATGTCGCCAAACTTACCCAGCTCCATAGAGGTCTTGTAGGCGTCTTCCACCATCAGCTCCATCAGGTCGTCGGCATCAACGACGGTGCCTTCGCGGCTCTTCATCTTACCGTTGGGCAGCTCCACCATGCCGTAAGAGAAGTGTACCAGCTCCTTGCCCCACTTGAAGCCCAGACGGTCCAGCAGGATGGAGAGCACCTGGAAGTGGTAGTTCTGCTCGTTGCCCACCACGTAGATCATCTTGTCGATGGGGAAGTCCTGGAAGCGCATCTCGGCCGTGCCGATGTCCTGTGTCATATAGACTGAGGTGCCGTCAGAGCGCAGCAGCAGCTTCTGGTCGAGTCCCTCGTTGGTGAGGTCTGCCCACACGCTGCCGTCGTCGTGGCGCTCGAAGAGTCCCTTCTGCAGACCCTCCTCCACCTTCGCCTTGCCCTTCAGGTAGGTCTGACTCTCGTAGTATATCTTGTCGAAATTCACGCCCATCTTCTGGTACGTCTCGTCGAAGCCGGCATACACCCAGGCGTTCATCTTCTCCCACAGAGCGCGCACCTCGGGGTCGTTCTGCTCCCACTTCACCAGCATCTCGTGGGCCTCCTTGATGAGCGGAGCCTCCTGCTTGGCCTTCTCCTCGTCCATGCCCTGAGCCACCATCTCCTTGATTTCCTCTCGGTAGTGCTTGTCGAAGAGTACGTAGTAGTCGCCAATGAGGTGGTCGCCCTTCTTGCCGCTCGACTCGGGTGTCTCGCCGTTGCCCCACTTGAGCCAGGCCAGCATCGACTTGCAGATGTGAATGCCCCGGTCGTTCACGATGTTGGTCTTCACCACACGGTTGCCGTTGGCCTGCATAATCTGTGCCAGCGACCATCCCAGCAGGTTGTTGCGCACGTGGCCCAGGTGCAGCGGCTTGTTGGTGTTGGGGCTGCTGTACTCTATCATGACGAGGGGTGAGCCCTCGTCCGCTGTCTTCTCACCGTAGTGGGCGTCGGCATCGATGTCGGCCAGCAGTGTGAGCCAAGCCTTGTTGCTGACGCTGAGGTTCAGGAAACCCTTTACCACGTTGAACTTCTCAACGGCCTCGCAGTTCGACTGCAGGTATTCACCCAGCTCCTGAGCCGTCTGCTCAGGACTCTTGCGTGCCATTTTCACAAACGGGAACACCACCAGCGTGAGGTTTCCTTCAAACTCGCTGCGAGTCTTCTGCAGCTGTACCATTTTCTCGGGCACGTCCTGTCCGTAGAGTGCCTTTACTGCTGCCTGAGCAGCCGTCATTATCTGTTGTTCTATCTTCATTTTTGCGTACCTTATTTATAAAGCGGGTGCAAAGATACGAAAAAGACACGAAACGACAAAATATAAAGAAATAAATACAAAAAAATAAGTTAGGATTTTCGAGGTGCGAGGTGCTCATCTTCGAGATACGAGGTACGAGGTGCGAGGTGTTCATCTTCGAGATACGAGGTGCGAGGTGCTCATCTTCGAGATACGAGGTGCGAGGTGCGAGAAATGCTACGTGGCAGAGATGGGCGTGCAAAGTATTCTCGTACCTCGTACCTCGTACCTCGCACCTCGTACCTCGAAAAAACCTCGCACCTCGTACCTCGATTCGAAGCTATTATTAACAATTGCTAAATAATCATAAATCTTATGCTGTTTGCTGTTCTCGGTTTCTCGTTTTCCATTTAAACTGCGTACCTTTGCAGTCCGATTTCGAGGGGAGAGTCTTAGAATCCCCACAGAACGAGTGTGTAAATAGTGGCGTCTTTGGCCGGGCGCAACGGTTTGTGAATCACTGGTTCAAGGACGGTGAGAGTCCGTCGCAGCGCATTCGTTAGACTACCGTGCGGAGAGTTAGACCTCTGCGGGTGGTTTGTTATGTGCGCATGTATATAAACAATGTTTTTTAGTAGTAAAATTTTTAAGTAAAAATGAACACTTTAAGTTACAAGACCGTTTCCGCCAATAAGGAAACTGCTAAGAAGGAGTGGGTGGTGATTGACGCCACAGACCAGGTTGTTGGTCGTCTCGCTTCGAAGGTAGCGAAGCTGATTCGCGGAAAGTACAAGCCCAACTACACCCCGCATGTAGATTGTGGCGACAACGTTATCATCATCAATGCCCAGAAGGTGGTCTTCACGGGTAAGAAGGAAACAGACAAGGTTTACACCCGCTACACTGGTTATCCCGGCGGTCAGCGCTTCAACACGCCTGCTGAGCTTCGCAAGAAGCCTTTCGGTGTGGAGCGTATCATTCGTCACGCCGTCAAGGGTATGCTGCCCAAGGGTCCTCTTGGCCGCAGCCTGCTGAACAATCTCTACGTTTACGAAGGCACAGAGCACAAGCACGAGGCTCAGAAGCCCAAAGCAATTGATATTAACCAGTATAAATAAATAAGGTAACACATGGAAATGATTAATGCAATCGGTCGTCGCAAGAGCTCTGTAGCTCGCGTTTATCTGACAGAAGGAACTGGTAAGATTACGATCAACAAGAGGGACTTAACCGAATATTTCCCCTCAGCCATTCTGCAGTATGTGGTTAAGCAGCCCCTGAACCTGCTTGAGGTAGCTGAGAAATATGACATCAAGGCCAACCTGGACGGTGGCGGCTTTACTGGTCAGAGTCAGGCTCTGCGCCTCGCTATTGCCCGCGCACTCGTCAAGGTGAACGCTGAGGACAAGAAGAACCTGAAGGACCACGGATTCCTTACCCGCGACGCCCGTGAGGTTGAGCGTAAGAAGCCGGGTCAGCCGAAGGCTCGTCGTCGCTTCCAGTTCAGTAAGCGTTAATCCTATTTACAATTGGACAATTTACAATTGGACAATTGTGATGGGATAAACTGAACAGTTTAGTATCCAAACCGACGGGACTCTGGCTAGTACAGCTAGTAAACATAGTACAAATAGACTACCCGCTGGTTGATCTAAGACAGAATTAAAAGGAAAGTAAACAACAAAACAAAAAACATTTAAGACAATGTCAAGAACAAATTTTGATCAGTTGCTGCAGGCTGGCTGCCACTTTGGCCACCTCACACGCAAATGGAACCCCGCAATGGCTCCATACATCTACACCGAGCGTAACGGTATCCACATCATCGACCTTCACAAGACAGTGGTAAAGATTGACACCGCTGCCGAGGCTCTGAAGCAGATTGCCAAGAGCGGAAAGAAAATCCTGTTCGTCGCTACTAAAAAACAGGCTAAGGAAGTGATTGCTGAGAAAGCTACCAGCATCAACATGCCTTACGTCATCGAGCGCTGGCCGGGCGGTATGCTTACCAACTTCCCGACTATCCGCAAAGCGGTCAAGAAAATGGCGAACATCGACAAGCTGATG
>ONRS01000060.1 GCA_900320255.1 uncultured Prevotellaceae bacterium | reverse complement strand
GGTAAGTCTTGTACGGGTTCGTCGGAAAAAGGATTCTGTGCCGCAGTCGTCGTAAACCCTGCTATCAGCAGGATGAACAACAGGATGATGCCATTAATTCTTTTCATAGTCGTTATTGATTATTTAACCGTATATCCTTCGGGCATCTTGAACATCTTCGCATCTATGCTGGTGGGTTCCTCGATGCTGGTAACTTCGTGGATGGTGGTGGTGCCGTCGCTGTTCTTCTGCACCTTCTTCATGACCAGACCTTTCCAGACGTAATACTCTACGTTCGTGCCTACGTAGTGGTCGCACTTCTTGCCTACGACGGTGGCGGTGCCCTTCTTCTGCAGGTTGAGCTTCTTCATCAGCGCGTTGTTCATGTCGAGGAAGTTCAGGTCGGCATTCGTGGTACGCTTGGCTGTCTTTGTCTTCTTGTTGAGGGCGTAGGAGGTGTTGCCCTGCGTCAGGGCGATCGATGTCTGATCGCCCATGCGGAGCTCGCGGCGCTCCATGCTGCCGTAGTTGTCGAAACACTTTCCCATGGTGCCCTGCTGGCTGCCCCGTGTCACCTTATATTTCACGATAGCCCGCTCCAGTTCGTAACGTCTAGTTGTTGTTGCTGTCGTCGTGGTCTCGCCCTGTAGCTGGGCATCGGTAATGCCGAACTTCTTGGCTGCCTTTTTGATGTCGAACTGCTGCACCTTCTGCTCTCCGTTAGTGCCGACGGTGGATGCCTGTCCGGGCTTCAGTGTCACCTTCTTGCCGGTCTTCTTGCTCGTTACTTCCATAGAGCCGCTGAGCAGATAGACGCGCGAGGTGTTGTTGTTAGACTGAATAACAAAGACGGTGCCAAAAGGTATTGCCTGTACCTGAGGGCGAGGTGTATAGAAGAGGAAGTTGCCCGCCGAGCCCTTGAGCGGCTTCAGGTTGATTCCTCTGATGCCGCCCTTGTGGACGGTCCATATCTGTACTCCCTGGTCGTTGGTGAACTCCACCACCGAGTTTTTCTCGATAACGATGGCTTTATGCTGGTCACCATGGTCAATACCAAGCTCCCTGTCGCCCGTTTTTATCATGGTGTTGCCGTAGATTACTTTTCCCGGTACAACGTCGTGCTCCTCTTTTTGGGGGTCTTTCGTGCAAGTGTAGCTTCCGCTGTAGTCTGCGGGCTTAAATTCGGAATATTCGCTGCCGCAGACATTGCAGTTGTTGTCATACACTACGTCGTCCCACTTGATGTTGGTGGCGGGTGTCGTAGTAGTAGTGCTGTTAGGGTCGATGATGTTGACATACACGGTGACTGTTCCGCAATTCTGGAAAGCCACATCGTCATCGCCGCTCATGCCCGAGAGTGCATTCATGCAGCAGTCGATGAATATCTTGTCGGTATTTTTGTTGATGGTAAAGGTGGCCGACACCGAACCGTTCAGCTTCTTTCTCTCGTCGTTGCCGTACCGTATTGATGCCTCGTAGGGCTCTCCTGCTGAAGCGGTAGTGCCCTCACAGGTCACGGTCACCTTCTCGCCCACAAAGAAGTCGGCCTTCAGGTCATCCGAATGTGGTTCATACTTGCGGAAGTTACGGCCCGTAACGGTGTAGTTGATGTAGCCGTCAGGGTCTTCGCCGGCTATTGCCACTTCCGCCTTTCCGCGGTAGGTCTCTGTCGCGGTGTTCATCTTTTTCTTCACCGTGTAGAAGATGTTGTATTCCAGTATCGAGTTCTTTCCGTAGTATATGAGCTTTGCTGTCAAGTCCTCCGCCGTGTCAGGCACCTTCATGGAGAAAGTGGCTTTGCCTTCTCCAACCACCTTTTTCTCGCCTATATACACCTCGCATTTCTTGTACCATTCGCTGGTGCCCTTCACTCGTTCTGCCGTGAGTGAGACGGTTTCGCCGGGCTCCACGTCAATCCTGATGACTCCCCATGCCTTGACGTTGGATGAAATCATGCGGTCAGTAGGTGGCAGCCACGGCCCCTCCTTGCTGGTCACCGTTCCGCCGGAGATGGTATATTTCATTTTCTCGCCGAAGCGTTCGATGGTGCCGGTATAGTTCTCGGCCTTCGCACTTGCTGCCGCCAGCAACAGCACGAGCATCGTGATGGTTTTCAGCATACGTCTCATTTTCCTTGTGGTTTTTAGTTGTTCGTCTTTATTCGGGTACAAAGATAATGCAAACCGAGCGAAAAACCAAATAAATCGAAGATTATTTGTTGAAGTTTCCCTCCCTTATGACCCCCTTTTGCCCCCCTTGCTGACCCCCTCTCGCTCCCCCTGTAGGGGGAGGATAGATACCTGGCAAGCTCTTATGACCCCCTCTCGCTCCCCCTGTAGGGGGAGGATGGATACCTTGCAAGCCCTTGGGCGGTAATTGCCCCCCTCCTACAGGAGGGGATGGGGGAGGTCATTTCGGGCTAATTTTGCTGATTATCTCGCAGCTCATGGCGGTGGGAAACCTTAGTTATTTGTTTTAGAAGGAACTGAAACCGCGAGTTTGGTTAGCAACACCCGTCACTTTGGTAAGCAGCGCGCGCGACTTTGCTAACGAAAGTCGCGCACATTGCTTAGCAAAGTCGCACGCGCTGCTTACCAAAGTCGCGGCTCTTGGTTCTCCATCTTATAATTTCAATAAAAGAGACTTAAAATATTTATTCAAGTTTCGCTGGGTAGTTTTGTCTCGCGCAGAGCCGCAGAGTAGAAAGAGTTTTTCCCTACGTGTCTTTTGGCTGCGCATGATAGGTGGAGAACTGGAGAGAGCGGCCATTGGCCGCTTAGACTCCCCAAACTCCTCTGATCTGATAATACTTCTCAGCGAAAACTCAGTGTTCTCAGCGGCTCTGCGCGATAAAACAAAACATGCGAACTTAAAATATTTACTAAATAAATGACAAAGATACAAAAAAAATCAATGAACCGTTGCCCGTTATCAATTAATTTCGTACCTTTGTGCAAATTTAATGCACGAAGTATGAAAAAGACATTATTCATTGTGTTCATTTCGTTAATATCAGCACCTATGATGTTATTTGGACAGAGTTATAAGAAGATGTGGAAACAGCTGGAGGAGGCCCAGGAAAAGGACCTGCCACAGCAAGTGATAAAGAAGGCCGACGAGATAGCAGCCAAGGCCCTCGGCGACAAGGAGTACGGCCATCTGCTCAAAGCCAGGCTGACCGCCCTGGATGTGCAGGTCAGCGTGGCCCCCGACTCGCTGCAGCCCATGGTGAGCCGTATGGAGGCGGAGCTGCGGGGCACTGGCGACGAACGGCTGCGTGCCGTCTATGCCACCGTGCTGAGTTTCGTCTGCAGCAGGAACAGCCGCAGGCTCGATGATGCCGCCGCCGTGAGGGCTGCCGAATACCGCAGCATGGCACTGGCTAACCCGGCGCTGCTGGCGCGCACGAAGGCAAAGACCATGGACCCGCTCGTGGTGCACGGCGAACACAGCCGCTACTTTGGCGACGACCTGCTGAGCCTCATTGGGCGCACGCTCGAAGAATATGCACCCCTGCACGCGCAGTATGTCAGCGACGGCAACCGCCCGGCAGCCTGTCTGACGGCACTTTGGGAGATGCAGAAGGACCGGCCCTACCACGACTGGAAGAAAGCGCCCTACATACAAAGGCTCGACTCACTCATCCAGGAGTATGGCGACCTCGACGTGTCGGCAGAGCTGGCCCTGGAACGCTACGACTACATGAACCGGCGCGGCTATGCCACGAAGGCAGAGCGCTATGCCTACCTGAACGAGGCGCTGGCCCGATGGCCCAAGTGGCCGGGCATGGACCAGCTGCGCAACGAGCTGCAGGAAATGACCAACTCCGAGTTCCGCGTCCGCATGGAGCACGAGCTGATGCGCTCCACGCAGCAGCAGGAGGTGGAGCTGGACGACCTGCGTAACCTCAGCCAACTGACGCTGAACATCTATAAGACCAACCTGACGGGCGACGAAGAACGGGAAGTGAGGGACGACGGCGACTTCAAGGAACTGAAGGGGCGCGTCACCCTGATGCCTGAGCTGACGCAGACGCGCCAGTACAGCGGTTATGAGCCCTTCGACGACTTCAAGGACACCATCACCATTGGCCACCTGCAGCCCGGCATCTATCTGCTGGAGTTCAACGCTAACGTTAACCCTAACGCTCAACCCTCAACCCTCAACGCTCAACCCTCAACGCTCACCCTGCGGCGCCTGCTCAGCGTGAGTGACCTGACCGTCATCAGCGAGGGACAGCCTGGCCAGAAGATGCGCTACGTGGTGGTGAACAGCGACAGCGGACAGCCCGTCGGCGGAGCAACCATGAAGCTGTGGCTGAAGCGCGACAGGAAGTGGCACACGTTCAGCTGCGACCAGAAGGGCGAGCTGCTCTACGACCCGGAGAGCATGGGCGAGGTGCACCGCTTCTATGCCGAGACGGCTCAGGACAAAGGCTTCTCACCCGTCTGGCAGTACGGCCGGTTCGACTATCATGCCGGCGACGGCAAACACCAGACCGTCAACCTCTATACCGACCGTAGCATCTACCGCCCGGGACAGACGGTCTATGTGGCAGCACTTGTCCACCAGACCGAACACTTCGTGGAAACCCACAGCGTGGAAGGCCGCTCGCTCACCCTGCGCCTGCGCAATGCCAACTATAAAATCATAGAGGAGAAGACCGTCATTACCGACAAGTACGGCAAGGCTTCGGCAGAGTTCATCCTGCCTACGGGACAGCTGAACGGCCGCTTCATCATTGAGACTGACGAGACGCGCCAGGTGTTCCGCGTGGAAGAGTACAAGCGTCCCACCTACGAGGTGCTGTTCGACGAGGTGAAGACCAGCTATAAGGCTGGCGACACGCTGGCCGTTACGGGTCAGGCCCGCTCTTACGCCGGAGTAGGCGTGCAGGGTGCGAAGGTGAAATACACCGTGAAGCGCCGCGTGGCCTACTGGTGGCTCTCCTATTCTTATTATTGGCAGCAGGGCTATATGGGCTTTGGTAATGACGACGCCGCCATAGCCGAGGGCGAACTGACCACCGAGGCTGACGGCCGGTTTGTGGTCAACGTGCCCCTCACGCTGCCCACCGGTGCAGAGCAAAGCACCATGTTCTACCAGTTTGTGGTGGAGACCGACGTGACCGACCAGGCTGGTGAGTCGCGCACGGGCAGTACCGCCATCCCCTTGGGCACCCGTACAGAGGTGCTCACCTGCGACCTGCCCCAGCAGCTACTGCTCGACGAGCAGAAGCCCTTCGCCTTCCACCTGTATAATGCAGCAGGAAAGGAGATGGAGGGACACACCGTCAGCTACCGTCTGAACGACGGAGAATGGCAGACCGTGAAGACGAATACCCCCATCACGCTCCCCGCCCTGCCCAGCGGCAAATATACGCTCAACGCTAACGTTAACGATAACGTTAACGATAACGCTAACGTTAACGATAACGCTAACGATAACGTTAACCCTAACGCTCAACGCTCAACGCTCAACGCTCAACTCTCAACGCTCAACGCTCAACCCTCAACGCTCAACCAGTCCTTCACCGTCTTCACCCTTGACGACACCGTGCCCTGCACCGACACCAAGGACTGGTTCTACACCAGTGCGTCGAACTTCCCCCTCGACGGAAGCCCTGTCACCGTACAGGTAGGCTCCAGCGATGCTGACGTGCACACCGTCTATAGCATCTTTGCCGGCAATAAAGTCATAGAGCGGGGTGCCTTCGACCAGAGCAATGCCCTCTGGAACCGTAAGTTCACCTACAAGGAGGAGTATGGCAACGGCCTGCTGCTCACCTTTGCCTGGGTGAAGGATGGTAAGTTCTATACCCACCAGGCTACCATTGAACGCCCGCTGCCTAACAAAAAGCTGACCCTGAAGTGGGAGACCTTCCGCGACCGACTGACGCCTGGTCAGCAGGAGGAGTGGCGGCTCACCGTGACCAACCCTGACGGCACACCGGCTGACGCACAGCTCATGGCCGCCATGTACGACAAGTCGCTCGACCAGCTCTATCGGCACAACTGGAGCTTTGCGCCTTATATGTATATTCCCACACCATCGACAAACTGGAGCGCCTCGTCGTGGGGACGCCTGTGGGCCAGCACACAGCTCGACTGGACACCACGGCAGGTGAAGCAGATGAAGTTCAGCCGCTTCGACTTTAACGGCTTTAGTTCGCTGAACATGCCCTATTGGTGGGATGGTGATGACGCTGATGCTCTCTATGATAATGCCGTGGTGGGCTATGCCACTGCGGGAGGTGCACGTCGCACCAGAGCTAACGACATGATGATGGCTTCCATGCCGATGGCAGTAGAGGAGAGTGCCATGATGGAGAAAACCGTAGTGGCAGAAGACGTTGCCGGCGAAGATGAACCACAGGACGACGGCCAGGCTGTGCAGATGCGCGAGAACCTGAACGAGACGGCCTTCTTCTATCCGGCTCTGACCACCGACGCAAAAGGGCACGTTGCCATTAAGTTCACGCTGCCCGAGAGCCTCACCACGTGGCGCTTCATGGGCATTGCCACCACGCAGGACATGAACAACGGGTTCATTGAGGGCGAGACCGTGGCCCAGAAGGAAGTGATGATTCAGCCGAACATGCCGCGATTCCTCCGCAGGGGTGACAAGGCCCAGCTCGTGGCACGTATCTTCAATACGTCCGACCATGCCGTAAGCGGCACGTCGCAGCTCCGTCTGCTCGACCCCGAGACGCAGAAGGTGGTACTCAAGCAGAGCAAGCCCTTCAGCGTGAAGGCCGGTGAGACGGCGGTGGTCACCTTCGAGGTGGACGCTCAACGCTCCACGCTCAACCCTCAACGCTCAACGCTCCACGCTCAACCCTCCACGCTCTACATCTGCCAGGTGTCAGCCAGCGGTAAGAACTTCTCTGACGGCGAACAGCACTATTTGGCCATTCTGCCTGACGAGGAGCGCGTCACCGTGACCAGACCCATCACACAGCATGAGCCCGGCACCTTCGCCGTTGACCTGAATAAGCTCTTCCCTGCTTCGGCAACGGAGGGCAAGCTCACCGTAGAATACACCAACAACCCCGCCTGGCTCATGGTACAGGCGCTGCCGTCAGTGGGCAACCCCTACGAGAATAATTCCATCGACCAGGCTGCATGGCTCTATTCGAACCTCATTGCCAAGACACTCATTCAGCAGAGCGACAACATCAAGAACGTGTTTAACCGCTGGAAGCTGGAGGCACCTGCCGACGGCTCACTCACCAGCCAGTTGGAAAAGAACCCGGAGCTGAAAGACATGCTGCTGCAGGAGACTCCCTGGGTAGCCGATGCTGACCGCGAAAGGGAGCAGAAGCTGCGCCTGGCTGACTTCTTCGACGAGAACATGATGAACAGCCGCATCACTGAGACGGCCAAGAAACTGAAGGACCTGCAGAACGGCGACGGCTCGTGGAGCTGGTGGCCCGGCATGAGTGGCAGCTTCTACATGACCGTCAGCATCAGCGAGATGCTGGCCCGCCTGAACGTGATGGCCGGCAAACAGCAGGAGACGGCCCAGATGCTGACCAACGCCTTCCGCTTCATGGGTAGCGAGATAGTGAAGGAAGTGGAGGAGATGAAGGCCTGGGAGAAGAAGTACGGCAAGGACTACGGATTCCCCTCGATGAAGACGTTGCAGTACCTTTATATATGTGCGCTCGACGGTCGTGACCTTCCGAAGGAGGTGAAGAAGGCCAACGAGTACCTCATAGAAAAGATGAAGAAGGACATCAAGAACCAGTCCATCGACGAGAAGGCCCTCTCGGCCATCATCCTGGCCAAGCGTGGCGAGACACAGCGCAGCCGTGAGTATGCCCAGAGCCTCAAGGAATACACCGTCTTCACCGAGGAGAAAGGCCGCTACTACGACACACCGCGTGCCCTTTACTCCTGGTACGACTATAAGATTCCGACACAGGTGACGGCCATTGAGGCCCTGAAGATGATTACGCCGCAGGACGAGCAGACCATAGAGGAGATGCAGCGCTGGCTGCTGCAGGAGAAGCGCACGCAGGCTTGGGACACACCCATCAACAGCGTGAATGCTGTCTATTCCTTCCTGTTTGACAATACCAAACTGCTCGACGCACAGGAGATGACCGAACTGGCCATCGACGGCCGCAAGCTGGAACTGCCCAAAGAGACGGCAGGCATCGGTTACGTGAAGACTGCCATTGAGCAGCCTACGGGACGTCAGTTTACGGCGAAGAAGACTTCCACGGGCACGTCGTGGGGTGCGCTCTACGCACAGTTCATGCAGCCTGTCAGCGAGATAGAGTCATCGGCCAGCGGCATCACCATCAAGCGTGAGGTGCTGGTCAACGGCACTCCACTCTCCACGCTCAACGCTCCGCTCAACGTGGGCGACCGCGTCACGGTGCGCATCACCATCGACAGCGAGCGTGACCTCGACTTCGTCCAGGTGCTCGACCGTCGTGCCGCCTGTTTGGAGCCCGTGCAGCAGCTCAGTGGCTACCGCAACGGCTGCTACTGTTCACCGAAGGATAACTCCACGAACTATTACTACGACATGCTGCGGAAGGGCAAGCACGTCATTGAGACGGAGTACTTCGTTGACCGTGCCGGCACGTACGAGACAGGCACCTGCACCGTTCAGTGTGCTTACGCGCCTGAGTTCCGTGCTACCACGAAGTCGCTGAAACTGATTGTTAAATGAAGATTATGAAGAAGAAATTATTGATATCATCCTTGCTCTTGCTGGCCATGCTGCCGGTATCAGCGCAGAAAATGAAAGTCATTACCGACGAAGTAAACTGTGGCCCTGTGGGCTACGAGAGTCCTGTCACTGCCGTCTTCGAGCTAAGGAACGCAGGCGGAAAGAAGTTGCGCATCAGCGACGTGAAGGTCAGCTGCGGCTGTACCGTCGTCGATTATCCGCGTAACGACATTGCGGGTAACACCACGTTCCAGATTCGCATGACCTACGACTCCCGCCAGCTGGGACACTTCGTGAAACAGGCTGCCGTCTATAGCAACGGCTCTGCCAAGCCCGTCATGCTGAAAATGAAGGGTGTGGTGATGGCTGAGATGCAGGACTATGCCGGCGAATACGCCTATTCCATTGGCGACCTGCGCATGGACAAGAACGAACTGGAGTTCGACGATGTCAACCGCGGTGAACAGCCGGTACAGGAGATACACATCCTGAATGCCGGTACTACCACCTGCCAGCCTAACCTGATGCACCTGCCGCCATACCTCAAGGCCCACATGGCCCCTGAACAGCTGGCTCCCGGAAGGACTGGCAAGATGACCGTGACGCTGAACTCTGAACTGCTGAATGCCTTCGGACTCACGCAGACCACCATCTACATGGCCCAGAACCCTGGCGACAAGGTGAGCAAGTCGAACGACATCGTGGTGTCGGCAGTGCTGCTGCCGTCGTTTGCCCATCTCGCAGAGTCAGAGAAGCTCAGGGCACCACATCTGGAGCTCTCGGCAGAACAGCTGGACTTTGACTTCAACGGCCGGCAGAAGATGAAGGGTGAGATTGTCCTCACCAACACAGGACGCACCGCGCTGAACATCTCGTCGCTGCAGATGTTTACGGCGGGCCTGAAGGTGACGCTCTCCAAGCGTGAGCTGAAGCCAGGCGAATCGACCAAGCTGAAGATTACCGGCATCAACAAGGACCTGAAGAAGGCTCGCAGCAAACCCCGCGTGCTGATGATTACCAACGACCCCGACAAACCGAAGGTGGTGATAACTATAAACGTTAAATAAGGAACAATGGAACATCCCGAGAATAGTGCCGAATATGCAGGCTTACAGGTCAACAGCGGCGTGAAGCAGCCGTCTATTATCAACCCTTATCTGAAGCGTAACCGCTTTCGCCGTCGTGAACTGACGGTCGGTGAGATGGTGGAAGGCATACGCAAGGGCGACGTGACGGTGCTGAGTCAGGCGGTCACCCTGGTGGAGAGTGTCAACCCCGACCATCAGGCCCGTGCCCAGGAGGTCATAGAGAAATGCTTGCCCTACAGCGGCAACTCCGTTCGTGTGGGCATCAGTGGCGTGCCGGGGGCGGGTAAGTCAACGAGCATCGACGAGTTTGGCATGCACATCCTCAAAGAGAAAGGGGGCAGGCTGGCCGTGCTGGCCATCGACCCCAGCTCTGAACGCTCGAAGGGGTCCATCCTTGGCGACAAGACGCGCATGGAGAAGCTGTCGCTGCATCCTGACTCATTCATTCGTCCCAGCCCCACAGCAGGCTCCTTGGGTGGTGTGGCACGTAAGACGCGTGAGACCATCATCCTGTGTGAGGCAGCAGGCTTCGACAAGATTTTCGTCGAGACCGTTGGAGTGGGGCAGAGCGAGACGGCCTGTCACTCTATGGTTGACTTCTTCCTGCTCATTCAATTAGCAGGCACAGGCGACGAGTTGCAGGGCATCAAGCGCGGCATCATGGAGATAGCCGACGGCATCGCCATCAACAAGTGCGACGGTGAGAATGTCGATAAGTGTCACATGGCGGCCACCAACTTCCGTAACGCGCTGCACTTCTTCCCTATGCCTGAGAGCGGCTGGCTGCCCAAGGTGCTCTGCTACAGTGGCTTCTATGGCATCGGCATCAAGGAGATTTGGGACATGATCTACCAGTATATCGACTTCGTCAAGCAGAACGGCTACTTCGACTATCGGCGTAATGAGCAGTCGAAGTACTGGATGTACGAAACCATCAACGAACAGTTGCGTAACAGCTTCTACCACAACCCGCTCATTCAGCAGCGCCTGGAGGAAGCTGAGCGCGTGGTGCTGGCAGGACAGCAGACATCGTTCACTGCCGCCCAGCATCTGTTGGACGAATATTTCTCTAACCTGAAAGCCCTATGAGCCCTATAAGCCCCATACGCCCTATAAGCCTCACTATTGAGATTGACAGTGGCAGCGGTTTCTGCTTCGGAGTGACAACCGCCATCAAGAAGGCCGAAGAGGAATTGGCAGCAGGGCAACAGCTCTACTGTCTGGGTGACATTGTGCATAACGGCATGGAGTGTGAACGACTGCGCAAGCTCGGACTGATTACCATCAACCACGATGAAATGTCGCAGCTGCATGGGGTCAAGGTGCTGTTGCGTGCCCACGGCGAGCCGCCTGAAACCTACGAGCTGGCACGGCGTAACAACATTGAAATCATTGATGCCACCTGTCCTGTGGTGCTGCAGCTGCAGAAGCGCATCAAGCGGCAGTATGAAGCCCCCTCGGGGACCGCAGGGGGGGCTCTGGGGGCCGGCTCTTCTATCGTCATCTTCGGCAAGAAGGGTCATGCTGAGGTGCTTGGACTGGTAGGCCAGACACAAGGCAAGGCCATCGTCATTGAGAGCTTCGACGACGTGGTGAAGCTCGACTTCACGCGTGACATCTATCTCTACTCGCAGACCACGAAGTCGCTCGACGAGTTCCGCCGTATCATCAATTACATCGAACAGCACATCTCGCCCGGGGCTACGTTCCAGAGCTTCGACACCATTTGCCGCTCAGTGGCTAACCGCATGCCGAACATCTCGTCGTTTGCCTCCCGTCATGACCTCGTCCTCTTCGTCTGCGGACGAAAGAGCTCTAACGGAAAAGTGCTCTACAGCGAGTGTAAGCGGGTGAACCCTAATACGCACCTCATTGAGGGTCCCGACGAGATTGAGCTGGAGTGGCTGAATAAGGTGGAGAGCATCGGCATCTGCGGTGCTACCAGCACCCCTAAGTGGCTGATGGAGGAATGCCGTAATAGGATTTTGAAGGTGAAAGGGTGAAAAGGTGAAAAGGTGAAAAGGTTAAAAGGTTAAATAGTTATGAAACAAATGAAGCACAACATGGTAGGAAAGTGGATATGGGTTATGTTTTTACCTTTTTACTTTTTTACTTTCTTACCTTTAACAGTCTCTGCACAGTACGACATCATTCCCCGGCCGTCGAGCATCAGCATCGATGCCAAGGGACGTGTGCTCAGCATGCAACCCTCACCGGCTGTGACTGAGCGGCTGAACCCGAAGGTGACATCACCTGAAGGCTGGCGCATCACCGTCGATAAGAAAGGCATCACCATCGAGGGCAGCACCGATGCCGGCATCTTCTATGGCCGTCAGGCTCTCTCACAAGTGCTCAGTGCCCAACCGCAGTCGCTGCCTTATGCCGTCATTGAGAGTGCTCCACGTTTCAGCTACAGGGCAATGCACTTGGACGTGTGCCGCCATTTCTTCGGCAAGGACTTCGTCAAACAGTACATCGACATGCTGGCATTGCACGGCATGAACACCCTGCACTGGCACCTCAGCGACGACCAGGGCTGGCGCATCGAAATCAAGAAATGGCCCCGACTGACGGAGGTGGGGTCCGTACGTAACCGAACTGTCATTGGACGTAACACGGGCCTGTACGACTATGTTCCTCATGGCGGCTATTTCACGCAGGACGACATACGCGAGATTGTGGCCTATGCACAGGAGCGTCACATCACGATTATCCCCGAAATCGACATGCCGGGACACATGCTGGCTGCCTTGGCGGCCTATCCTGAACTGGGCTGTACGGGCGGTCCTTACGAGGTGTGCCCAGACTGGGGCGTCTTCGATGATGTCCTTTGTGCCGGCAATCCTAAGGTCTTGCAGTTCTTAGAGGATGTGATGGACGAGGTTATCAGCCTGTTCCCCTCAACGTATGTCCACATGGGTGGTGACGAGTGTCCTCGTGTGCGTTGGGAACAGTGCCCTAAGTGCCAGCAGCTCATGCGTAGTCAACAGCTTTCTTCTGAGGATGCCCTTCAGGGCTACATGATGCGCCATATAGAGAAATACCTGGCTGCCAAGGGACGTCACATCATTGGCTGGGACGAAATAGCGGAGTGTGGCGTCGATAGTAGTGTCGTCATCATGAGCTGGCGTGGCGTTGAGGGTGGCGTCGAGGCTGCTAAGAAAGGACATGACGTCATCATGGTGCCTACCAGCGTGTGCTACTTCGATTACTACCAGCAGCCCGAGGAGAACTGGAGCAAGCCGTTCCTCATTGGCGGCTATGTGCCCTTAGAGAAGGTCTATGCCTTCGACCCTGCTCCTGACAGCCTCTCTGCCGACGTGCGTCGGCATATCATTGGTACGCAGGCCAACATCTGGACGGAGTATATTCCCTACAAGGAACTGTTGGAGTATCAGGCGCTGCCTCGCATGGCAGCCCTTTGCGAGGTGCAGTGGACGGCCCCTGAACAGAAGGACTATGACGACTTCCTGCGCCGCCTGCCCCTTCTCCTGAACATCTACGACCAGAAAGGCTGGCGGTATTGTAAGGTGAGTGGTGATAGGTGATGGGTGATAGGTGATAGGTGATGGGTGATAGGTGATGGGTGATAGGTGATGGGTGATAGTTAAATCGAAAATCGAAAATCCGTAAATCGTATGCAGCGTTTAGTGTCCCTCGATGTGCTCCGTGGTATTACGGTGGCTGCTATGATTCTCGTCAACGATGGTTATGGCGAGACGTTTCCTGCCCTCAAGCATGTGGCGTGGAACGGTATGACACCCTGCGACCTGGTGTTTTCCACCTTTCTCTTCATTGTCGGTATCTCTACCTATCTGTCTCTCTCTAAGTTGCAGTTCCAGCCTACAGGTGCTGTGCTGACCAAGGTGATTAGGCGTACCGTTATCATCTTCCTGTTGGGACTGTTCATCAACTGGCTCGTACTGGCTGTTGACGGCCGACCAGGCGACTTCGCTCATCTGCGCTATTGGGCGGTGTTACAGCGCATAGCTGTGTGCTATCTCGCTGTGTCGCTCTTAGCCCTTTTCGTGCCCCATCGTCATACTGTTCGTGTCATTATCGGCCTGTTGGTGGCCTATGCAGCCATCTTGCTGTTAGGCAACGGCTACAGCGAGGATGGCACGTTGAACATCGCAGGGCGTATTGACACCTTCCTCTTTGGCAAGGAACACCTCTACCAATGGGCACCCATCGACCCCGAGGGACTGTTGGGCTGTCTGGGAGGCATTGCCCATACGCTCATCGGCTTCCAGTGTGCTCGTCTCATGATGGGGGTTGCCGATGTCCGCAGTAAGGTGTTCCGGCTGCTGATGGCGGGTGGTGGCATGGTGCTCGTGGCTTTCTTCCTGCATCATTTCGGCTTGCCACTCAACAAGACCATCTGGTCACCCAGCTATGCGCTGATGACGTGTGGACTCGCTGCTGTGGCGCAGGGCCTTTTCATGTATATCATTGATATTCGAGGATGGCAGCGTTGGACGGTTCCCTTCCTCATCTTCGGTGTTAACCCGTTGTTCCTCTATGTCTTCAGTGAGTGCCTGGCAGTCTTCGGTTGGCAGTTTGGGGCTAACGATGCCCTTTATGCCGCCATCCACAGCATCGTCACATGGCCAGAGCTCGCTTCCCTCTGCTTCGCCCTGACCTATGTCTTCGTCTGCGCACTCATCGGCTACATTCTCTATAGCCGTCGCATTTTTATTAAGATTTAGACTGCTGTTATCCTTGTACCCGTTCTTTGAATCGCTCCATGAGCCACTCCTTCTGTTCGCTGATGGTCATGTTTGAGTTGTCAAGGAGTAGGGCATCGTCAGCCTGGCGCAGAGGAGACACTTCACGGTGGGAGTCAATGTAGTCACGCTCCTGCACGTTCTTCAGAATGTCGTCGAAGTCTGCCTCCATGCCCTTGGCTTTCAGCTCATCGAACCGACGCTGGGCCCGTACTTCTGGAGAGGCGGTGACAAAAACTTTCAGCTCTGCCTGTGGGAATACAACGGTGCCAATGTCACGACCGTCCATCACTACACCACCGTCACGACCCATCTGTTGCTGCTGTGCTACCATGGCCTCACGTACAAAGGCCAGCGTGGCAATGGGACTGACGTGACTGCTCACCTCCATCGAGCGAATCTCTTTCTCCACCAGTTCCCCGTTCAGATAGGTATCAGGGCGTCCTGTCTCCGGATTGAACTTAAAACTGATGTGTATGTCAGGCATACGGCGCTTCAGCTCTTCCTCGTCAATAACGGTCTGTCCTTCGGTCTCTTTAAACATTCCGTTTCTCAGGGCAAAGAGTGTCACACTGCGATACATGGCACCAGTATCTACATACACATAGCCCACTTCGCGGGCCAGGTCTTTGGCCATCGTGCTCTTTCCGCACGAAGAATGGCCGTCAATAGCTATTGTAATCTTTTTCATTGTCTTTAGTCTTATGGGTCTTATACGGCTTATAGGGCATATTAGGCTTATAGGCTATAGCTCACATTAATCACAATCGACGAGGCAGAGACGTGGTACTTGGCATAGGCCAGGTTCAGCTTAAAGCGCTGCAGCTGTAGGCCACCGCCTACCGACAACCCTGCACCATGGGCACTGTTGTTCTCACCGTCGCTCACCTTCATCTCGTCAGCACGGCCAAAGTTATAGCCTCCTGCTATGTAGATGCTCTGCCCAAGGAAGATGTCTGCACCAAGGGCGAAGTGATTGATGAACCGGCCTTCCCAGCTGTTGATGCGCGACATGGTGAGCGACAGGCGGAAAGGGGCGAAGGCAAACTGCTTGCTGATGCCTAACTGTAGGTTGAGCGGTATCTTCTCAAATTCGTCGTTGTAGGCCTTCACCTGTCCACCCAGGTTCTTGGCTACTGCTGACAGCGACCATCCTCTCTCGTCGTCGTAATAGTTCAGGCCGAGATCTACGCCCAGTGCTGCTGAACTGTAGCCGGCAATGCTCGACGAGATGAACTTGCCGGTGATTCCACCCGACCATCGTTCGCTCAGACAATACTGGAACGTGCCCCCTACCATGATGTCCTTGGCCGAGAACTCGCCCAGTTTGATGCCTGACGACGAGGTCTCCAGCATGTCGCCGTAGCTCATGTATTGTGCAGAGATAGCAAGTGTTGATAGCTCACCAATGGCCTTGATAAACGAGGCACTGGCCGTCTTCGTCCCTGACATGTAGGTCATGTAGTTCAGGTTGATGCTCTTGTCGCTCACACCACCTATCAGTGCGGGGTTATGGAATACCAGTGTGGGGTCATCCTCTGTGATGGTGATGTTGTCGCCACCCAGCGCAGCCACATGCGCACTCACTGGTAGGCGCAGGAAGTTGTAGTCCGTCTGACTCTCCTGGGCTGTCATTCGGATGGCAAAAAACAATGCGATAAGCGCAAAAACTCCTTTTTTCATCTAAATTTGTATAAATTCTTGGCAAAGATACTGCTTTTTTCAAATATCTGCACTAATTTTGCAGCAGTAATTTCACTTCGCTGTAAAATATTAACGTAAAAGAAGGCAAAATATTATTCTTATGGAGCAAAAGAAACTGCCACAGGCTGACCTCGACCGCCGTAGAACCACTGGATTCCTTCTGGGACTGGTGCTTGTGCTGGCCCTGTTCTTCGTGGCTTTCGAGTTCGATATGACTGAGTCTTCTGCCTTCGATGCAAATGCTTTGCTCGATGCTGACGACGAGGAGGCGGAGCTGATGCCGCTCTTCAAGCAGGAGGAACAGCTCGTCTTGCTGGCTCCAGAAGAACAGACGGCCCCTGCAGAGAAACTGAACATCGTGGAGGAGGAGGTGGAGCTGCAGCCTGAAGAGCTGAACGTGGAGAATACCACTGAGGGGGAAGGCGAAGAGCAGACTGTCGAAGAGATGCTCAAGGAGATGGGCGACATAGAACCGCCAGAGGTCAACCCGCGCGATAATCCTGAGCGTTTCCGCGTGGTACAGGACATGCCCCAGTTCCCTGGCGGCCCAGTGGCCTTTCTGAAGTGGCTCACCAGCAACCTGAAGTACCCGCCAGGGGCACAGAAGGGAAAGATACAAGGCAAGGTGGTGGCACAGTTCCTCGTCAACGAAGATGGCAGCATCACCGACATCAAGATTACCAAACCCCTGCATCCGCAGTGCGACCGTGAGGCTATTCGCGTGCTACGCTCCATGCCTCGCTGGTCACCAGGCATCGAAAACGACAAGCCCTGTCGCACTCGCGTCTGCATTCCCATCGTGTTTAAACTGTAAGACAATATGAAGACATCTAACGAAATCCTCGACAGCATCAACGCGTTCATCGAACAACTGCCCTACGACCGCAAGCCGTATTCACTCTACGAACCCATACAGTATGTGCTCTCCCTTGGCGGAAAGCGCATCCGGCCAGCACTCATGCTGTTCTCTTATCAGCTTTATAAGGATCAGCCCGAAGACATCCTCATGCCTGCCGTGGCCCTTGAGACTTATCATAACTACACGCTGCTGCACGACGACCTTATGGACAATGCTGACCTGAGACGTGGACATGCCACGGTACATAAGCGCTGGGATGCTAACACCGCCATTCTCTCTGGCGACTCCATGCTGGTACTGGCCTACGAGCGGCTGCTCTCGTTCTTCAACACCCAGCCCCCAACACCCAACACCCAGCACCCAATCCTCGCCCTCTTCACTGAGACAGCCCTCCAGATAGGCGAGGGACAGCAGTACGACATGGAGTTCGAACACCGAAATGATGTCCGTGAAGAAGAGTACATAGAGATGATACGCCTCAAGACCAGCGTGCTGCTGGCCTGTGCCATGAAGATGGGGGCCATACTCGCTGGTGCTACCGACGCTGATGCTGACAACCTTTATAAATATGGTGAACAGATAGGACTGGCTTTCCAGCTGCAGGACGACCTGCTCGATGTCTATGGCGACTCGGCAGTCTTTGGCAAGGCCATTGGTGGCGACATTACGTCCAACAAGAAGACCTATATGCTTATCAATGCCCTCTTGCGGGCCAACGACGAACAGCGTGCTGAACTCAACCGTTGGATTGCTGCAACAGACTTCGACCGTCAGGAGAAAGTGGCTGCCGTTACAGAACTGTACAACCAGATAGGCATCCGACAGCTCTGTGAGGAGAAGATCAACTATTACTTCGAGCAGGCCAAGCAGTACCTCACCCACATCCATGTGCCTGAGGAGCGCAAGCAGCCTCTTATTGACTTCACCAACGAAATGATGCATCGTGATAAATAATTCCATGCTCCACACTCCTCTCTCCACTCTCCACTATATCGACACCCATTGTCATTTAGACGGCGAAGAGTTTCATGACGACTTGGAAGCCGTCATACAGCGTGCCCAAGAGGCAGGCTGTGAAAAGATTTTTGTGCCTGCCATCGACCTCAAATCATCGCAGGCCTCCATTGACCTTGCACACCGCTATCCGGGCTTTATCTACCCTATGGTAGGCCTGCATCCCGAAGAAGTGCGCGCTGACTGGCGCGAACAGCTGGAGTCCATCCGTTCTTTACTCCCCCTCCTGTCGGAAGGGGTGGGGGGAGGCTCCATTGGCGAGGTAGGTCTCGACTTCTATTGGACTCGGGAGTTTGAACAGGAGCAGCTGGAAGCCTTCGAA
This sequence comes from uncultured Prevotellaceae bacterium, assembly GCA_900320255.1. Classification (GTDB taxonomy): domain Bacteria; phylum Bacteroidota; class Bacteroidia; order Bacteroidales; family Bacteroidaceae; genus Prevotella. The sequence continues at coordinate 619 of ONRS01000060.1, read as the reverse complement.
GAACAGGTGCGCTGGTCAGTAGAGACACGCCTGCCTCTCATGATTCATTGTCGGAAGGCACAGAACGAGATGGTTAATATATTAAAAAGGTACGCGCACGACCTTCCTGGCGGAGTGTTCCATTGCTTCACAGGCAATGAGATTGAGGCGCGTCAACTCTTGGCTTTCGACAACTTCGTGCTGGGCATTGGTGGTGTGTTCACTTTCAAGAAATCCAACTTGCCAGAAACACTCCGCTCATTGCTCGCGTCAGACCCTTCACTGCTCAGCCGGATAGTCTTAGAGACCGATGCCCCTTACATGGCCCCAGTCCCCAAACGCGGACAGCGTAATGAGCCCGCCTTCATCCGTTATGTCATCACTCGAATGTCAGAAGCCCTTGGTGTCAGTGAGGAAGAAATCTGCAAAGTTACGAATGACAATGTAGCCCGTGTCTTTGGTCTGAAATGATAAAGATTATTAAAAAGGCAACATTTCTCATTTCTCGTTTCTCGTTTCTCATTTATTTTCGTACCTTTGCATCCGCTTACAAATAAGGAGAGGTGCTCGAGTGGTTGAAGAGGCACGCCTGGAAAGCGTGTAACCGGCAAAACTGGTTCGCAGGTTCGAATCCTGTTCT
>ONRS01000087.1 GCA_900320255.1 uncultured Prevotellaceae bacterium | reverse complement strand
TTTTCTTTCTGTCGGGATTACTGGACTCGAACCAGCGACCTCGCGCCCCCCAGACGTGTGCGCTACCAACTGCGCTAAATCCCGATCGTTTGCTCGTAAGCGGATGCAAAGGTACGTAGTTTTTCTGAAACTTGCAAATTTTTTCCTCACTTTTTAGCGAAAAGTTTTATAATTAATGTTATTTATGCAATTTCCTTGGTGCAAAAAGAAAATATTTCGTACCTTTGTGAGTTATTTAATATATAATAAGGTATAAGGACCACTATGCAATATACGATAGAAGCCCCCGAAAGGCTTACTCAGACCATTAAACTGCCGGCATCGAAGAGTATCTCGAACCGGGCGTTGGTCATATACGCTTTGTCAGGTGGCAGCGTGCTGCCGGAGAACCTGAGTGACTGCGATGACACAGAAGTAATGATAAGGGCGCTGCGCGACATGCCCGAGGAAATCAATATTAAGGCAGCAGGAACGGCCATGCGCTTCATGACCGCCTACCTGAGTGTGCTCGACGGCCATTGCCACACGCTGACGGGAACGGAGCGCATGAAGCACCGCCCCATAGGTCTGCTGGCAAACGCCCTGCGCCATCTGGGAGCCGACATTTCCTATCTGGGTGAGGAGGGCTTCCCGCCGCTGCGCATCAGAGGACAGGAATTGCAGGGCGGCTTACTGGAGATTCCCGGTAACGTGAGCTCACAATACATCTCTGCACTGCTCATGATAGGCCCCGTACTGAAGAACGGGCTGACGCTGCGTCTGACGGGTTCCATCATTTCGCGGCCGTATATTGACCTGACACTCTCGGTCATGCACCAGTTTGGGGCAGAGGCAGAGTGGACGGACATAGACACCATTCAGGTGGCTCCTGTTCCCTACAAGGAGCGTTCTTACTACATTGAGAGCGACTGGAGTGCCGCGTCTTACTGGTATGAGATGATGGCACTGTCGCAGAACGAAGACGACGAAGTCAGGCTGGAAGGGCTGATGGATGGCTCTCGTCAGGGTGACTCGTCGGTGCGCTACATCTTCAGTCTGTTGGGTGTGAAGACCACCTTTGGCACCACTGAGCCTGGCAAGCCCACCACTGTGACGCTGCGCCGCAACGGGCACCGCGTGCCCCGTCTTGACTATAACTTTGTGAACTCGCCTGACCTTGCGCAGACCTTCGTAGTGTGCTGTGCGGTGATGGGGGTGCCGTTCCATTTCCGTGGACTCTCAACGTTGAAAATCAAGGAGACCGACCGCATCAAGGCACTGAAGACCGAGATGCGTAAGCTGGGCTTTGTCCTTAGCGAGGGTGACGGCACGGAGCTCATTTGGAGCGGTGAGCGTTGTGAGCCGGACCTTGAGCCAGGCATTGACACCTACGAGGACCACCGCATGGCTTTGGCTTTTGCACCGGCAGCTTTCCGCATCCGTGGATTGAAAATCAATCAGCCGCAAGTGGTGAGCAAGTCGTACCCCCGCTACTGGGACGACCTGGAGGCTGCGGGATTTTGCATAATGCACAATTAAATCGAAACTTGAAAATTCGTAAATCGCAAATAAAAAAAGATGTCTTTCGTCCTGATAATTATAGGTTCCATCATTGTGTTGGGAGTCATTGCCGCCCTGTTGTCGTGGGGTGACAAGGATGAACCCATTGTGAAGGGCGAAAGCGACTGTGCCTCCTGTACCAGTCAGGATGATTGTAAGTTAAAGGAGTTGAAGTGCCGAAAAACAAATCTTTTGCTCCTCGTGCCTTTCCTTCTGATGCTGTTGTCGGCTTGTGCCACGAAGCAGAATACGGCGAAGTCGCGTTTCTTCCATGCGTTCCATGCCCGCTACAACATCTACTTCAATGGCTCGCAGGCTTTTATCGACGGTAGTCTGGAGCAGGAGAAGGGTAACCATGACAACTTTACCGAGCTGTTGCCGTTGTATGCTGTAGCCAATAAGAACACCCGGACCATTGGTGCCGGACAGTTTGACCGTGCCATAGAGAAGTCGGAGAAGGCCATCCGCCGTCATAGCATCAAGCGTAAGCCCGAATGGAACAAGGGTCGTAAGAAGACGGCCAAGGACATAGAGTGGCTGAACCGCCGTGAGTATAACCCCTTCATCTGGAAAGCCTGGCTGTTGTTAGGCAAGTCACAGTTTCAGAAAGGTGAGTTCGAAGAAGCCGCTGCTACCTTCTCCTACATGAGCCGACTCTACGAGACGCGTCCCCACATCTATGGCATTGCCCGTGCCTGGCTGACCAAGAGCTATACGGAGTTGGGCTGGTACTACGAGGCAGAGGACGTGATACGCAACATGAAGCGTGACTCCATGGACTTCCGTGCCGTGAAGGACTGGGACTACGCTCATGCCGACTACTACATACGTACCGGGCAGTATGCCGAGGCTGTGCCCTACCTGCGTAAGGTCATCAAACATGAGCGGCGTAGGACCCAGCGAGCCCGTGAGTGGTACCTCATGGGGCAGCTGCAGGCCAGGTTAGGCAACCGCGAAGAGGCTTTCCGTGCCTTCCGCAAGGTGTCGCGAATGAATCCCCCTTACGAGCTGGACTTCAATGCCCAGATAGCACAGACGGAGGTGATGGCCCGTGGACAGGCCAAGAAGATGATCAGCAAGCTGAGGCGCATGGCCTCGTCAGATAATAACAAGGACTATCTTGACCAGGTGTATTACGCCATAGGAAACATCTACCTGTCAGAACGTGACACGCTGAAGGCCATCGACGCCTATGAGACGGGTAACAAGAAGGCAACGCGCAGCGGCATAGAGAAAGGTGTGCTGCTGCTGAAGCTGGGTGACCTGTACTGGACATGCGAACGTTACAGCGACGCACGCCGCTGCTATGGTGAGGCCATCGGTCTGCTGGACCGTGAGCGTCCTGACTATGAACAGCTGTCGAAGCGCTCAAAGGTGCTCGACGAGTTGGTGCCCCACACCGAGGCCGTCCATCTGCAGGACTCGCTGCAGGAGCTGGCCCGCATGCCCGAGGCAGAGCGTCTGGCCGCCATTGACCGGGTTATCGATGCGCTGAAGAAGAAGGAGGAGGAAGAACGTCGCCTAAAGGAAGAGCAGGAAGTTGAGCAGGCTCTCCAGGAGCGGGCCGGTGAAGGCGACAAGAATAATGTCCCGCAACCCACCACGCAGCCTACGGCCGGTCAGCAGGGGCTGTGGTACTTCTATAATCCGCAGGCGGTGAGCCAAGGTAAGCAGGCCTTCGAGCGCCAGTGGGGCAGGCGAGAGAATGTTGATAACTGGCGGCGTAACAACCGTACGGTGGTGAAACTTGACGACCTTACTGAACCCGAAGGCGACGAAGTCATGACCGACAGCCTTGGCAATGTCATTGAGCCTGTTGAGGGCGAAACGCCTGAAGAACAGGCTGACTCTGCTGCCCTCGACCCCCATAACCGTGAGTACTACTTGGCACAGATCCCGTTTACCGAAGAACAGCTGGCAGCCAGCAATGCCCTGCTGAGTGATGGGCTGATGAATGGCGGCGTCATCTTCAAGGACAAGCTCGACAACCTGCGTAAGAGTGAGCAGTACCTGTCGCGTCTGACGCGTGACTTTACCGACTATGCCCGTAACGATGAGGCTCTCTACCACCTGTGGCTGCTCTACTCACGTCAGGGCCGTACCGCCATGGCCCGTGACTGTCTGAACCGTCTGAAGCGCGACTACCCCGAAAGTCAGTGGACTATTCTGTTGAGCGACCCGTACTTTGTAGAGAATGCACGGTTTGGCGTACACATTGAGGATTCGCTCTATGCCGCTACCTACGATGCCTTCCAGGCAGACCGCACGGGTGAGGTGATGGGCAACGCACGCATCTCCACCGAGCGCTTCCCCTTAGGTGCCCACAGGCCGAAGTTCCTCTTCGTTGAGGGTCTGACGCTGCTCAATGCCGGTCAGGCCGACAGCTGTCTGGTACGCATGAAGGAGGTGGTTGAGAAATTCCCCGACAGCGAGGTGAGCTCAATTGCCGGCATGATAGTGCGTGGCGTACAGGAAGGCCGCCGCCTGCATGGCGGTCATTTCGACATGGCTGACGTCTGGAACCGCCGTGATGCGGTCATGAACCAGCGTGACTCCGCCAGTGTTGACACGCTGAGCATTGAGCGTAACACCCGTTTCAACTTCGTACTGGCCTACAGGCCCGACTCCATCAATGGCAACCAGCTGCTCTATGAGCTGGCCCGCTATAACTTCACCAACTACCTGGTGCGCAACTTCGAGATTGAGGTGGAGAATGGCGATGGCGTCAGCCGACTGATGGTTCGCGGGTTCATGAGCTACGACGAGGTGCGCCAGTATGTGCGCATGCTCTATGCCGACCCGATGATGAAGGAACGGCTGCAAGGATGCCGCCACCTCATGATTAGTGACGAAAACCTGCAGAAGCTCGGCATCTCGTTCAGCTACAACGACTACGACGAGTTCTACGAGCGTGAGCTGGCTCCACTCGACATCAGCAAAGACCCGCTGCTGAGTGACCCTGCCACCATTGAACAGGAGGAAGAGCCGGAAGAAGAGGAGGAAGAGCAGGGCGGCAACAGCGATGATGACCTCTTCGGCCCGTCCTCTCCTGGCAACTTTAATGGTGACATTGAGTTCGACGAAGACTTCTACCGGTAAGGGCGAAGGGTTGAGCGTTGAGCGTTGAGGGTTGAGCGTTGAGCGTCAAAGGGCGAAGACTGAAGGTCAAAGGTCAAAGGGAGCTCCCCAAAGCCTTAGACCGGTACCCTTAGACCTTAGTCCGGTTCCCTTAGACCAAAAACAATAAAATTCGATTATCGTAAATAGAGAAAGATGACTAACGGACTACTACTATGGGCTGACGACGAGATGGAACTGCTCCGTCCCCATCTGCTTTTCCTTGAGAAGAAAGGCTACGAAGTAATCACAGTGACCAATGGCCCCGATGCCATTGAACAGTGCCAGAAGCAGAACTTCGACTTGGTGCTGCTCGACGAGATGATGCCGGGCCTCTCCGGCCTCGACACCCTGCAGCGCATCAAGGAGGTGGCACCCTCCGTGCCCGTCGTCATGGTAACCAAGAGCGAGGAGGAGGACATCATGAACCAGGCCATTGGCCGTAAGATTGCCGACTACCTCATCAAGCCCGTCAACCCCAACCAGATACTGCTGACGCTGAAGAAAAACATCCACCGGCGCGAACTGGTGACCGAGGAGACACAAAGCGGCTACCAGCAGCAGTTCCAGCAGATAGCCATGCAGATAATGGACTGCCGCACCTGGCAGGACTGGACCGAGGTTTACCGCCGGCTGGTGCACTGGGAGCTGGAGCTCAGCTCTACCGACTCGTCGATGATGGAGATGCTGCAGATGCAGAAGGAAGAGGCCAACCTCGGCTTCGCCAAGTTCATCAAGAAGAACTACATGGACTGGATAGCCTCCCCCAGTCGGGGTAGGCTGGAGGGGACCGGGGATAGACCGGGGGCTCCTATCCTTTCTCCTGACCTCTTCAAGACCAACGTCTTCCCCCGGCTCAATAACGGCGAAAAGGTGTTCCTCGTGGTGTTCGACAACTTCCGCTACGACCAGTGGAAAATGATAGAGCGTGAGCTGAGCGACCAGTTCGAAATTGACGACCAGCTCTACTGCAGCATCCTGCCCACCGCCACACAGTATGCCCGTAACGCCATCTTCTCAGGTCTGATGCCTGACCAGATAGCCCGCATGTTCCCCGACCTCTGGGTCGATGAGGACGAGGAGGAGGGCAAGAACCTCAACGAGGCACCGCTCATCCAGACACAGCTGGACCGCTACCGCCGCCACAACACCTTCTCGTACCACAAAATCAACACCTCGGCAGAGGCAGAGCGCTTCCTTGCCCAGCTGAACACGCTCGACAGGTACGACCTGAACGTCGTCGTGTTCAATTTCATCGACATGCTCTCACATGCCCGTACCGAGTCGAAAATGGTGCGCGAACTGGCCAATAACGAGTCGGCCTATCGCAGCATCACCCTGTCCTGGTTCCGCCATTCGGTGGTCAGCGACCTGTTCCGCCAGCTGGCCATGACCGACTATCGCATCCTCATCACCACCGACCACGGCTCCATACGCTGCACCAGGCCCGTGAAGATTATCGGCGACCGCAACACCAATACCAACCTGCGCTACAAGTTAGGCAAGAACCTCTCTTACGACAACAAGGACCTCTTCGTCGTCAAGAACCCCCAGCAGGCGCAGCTGCCCGCGCCCAACCTCTCTACGAGCTACGTCTTCGCCGTGGGCGACTCCTTCTTTGCCTACCCCAACAACTACAATTACTACGTAAGCTATTACAAGGACACCTTCCAGCACGGAGGCATCTCCATGGAGGAAATGCTCATTCCGCTGGTCACAATGAAAAGCAAGAAACGATGAAAGAAATACGTATCAGCAGCCTGGCCGACATCGACCGCGCTGCCCGTGAGTTTATCAGCATCATAGCCGACCGCCGCGTCTTTGCCTTCTACGGCAGCATGGGGGCGGGCAAGACCACCTTTATCAAGGCTGTTTGCGAGGCCTTAGGCGTTCAGGACGTCATCACCAGTCCCACCTTCGCCATTGTCAATGAGTATAGCCTCACCACAGCCCCCTCCAGCCTCCCCCGACTGGGGGAGGCTCTCTACCACTTCGACTTCTACCGCATCAAGCGCATAGAGGAGGTCTATGACATGGGTTACGAGGACTACTTCTACTCCGGTGCCCTTTGCTTCATAGAGTGGCCCGAACTCATTGAAGACCTGCTGCCCGGCGATGCCGTCCGCGTCAACATCGACGAACAGCCCGATGGCTCGCGCAGGGTAAGGGTTGATGAATGAGACGAAACAGTAATGGTGTCGCCCCCATTGGTTTAGGCATAGAATCACTTGTGGGTGTTAATTATGTTGGCATGAAGCAACTTTTCTATATTCTGTATGCTCTTTGTGGTCTGTTACTGCTGTCCTGTGGACAGTGTAAAGGCGGTGCACTGGCAGTTATCGAAAGCATAGCCGACACGGATGCTGACAGTGCTGCCGTGCTTTTGTCGCAGTATGACACGCTGGAAGCATCAGTGGCTGACATGATGTATTACAAACTGTTGTGTGCAAAGGTCAAAGACCACCGTGACGAGCTTGACATGAGCGATGCCCAGGCAGAGCAGCTGGTAACATACTTTGAGGAGGACGGTGACTATCGCCTGCTGCCCACGGCCTGTTATTACGGCGGCCGCATCTGTTCGGAAAACAGCAACGCCCCGTAAGCCCTTGCCTATTTCCGCAAGGCCGAGGTTCTGCTGACTGACAACCACACCCGTCCCATGCTGGATGATGACTGTGACAAGGCCCTGTTGAGCAAGGTGTATAGCCAAATGGGCTATCTTTTTGTAGATCGCCGTATGTACGACGAGGCCCGCCAATGCTCAGAGCAGTCGTACGAACTGGACAAAGCCATCCGCCAACGATAAATCACGGTTATAGTGATCATTTTTATTAATTAATTTGGTTGTATCAGAATAATTTATTACCTTTGCCATCGTTAAGCAATACGTATTGGTAATACGAGGATGGGTGTCGTCTTTCTCCGTTCTGCATAATAATCAATTGAACCGACCCCATGTATTTCCATAAGTCAGCAAAAAACTAAGTACAGCACGGCCGTGCTTAATATTCAGCACGGGCGTGCTTAATATTCAGCACGGGCGTGCCTGATATTCAGCACGGGCGTGCTTTACCGGAGAGAACCGTCCAAACTCCCACCTTGGAC
>ONRS01000056.1 GCA_900320255.1 uncultured Prevotellaceae bacterium | reverse complement strand
TCGAAGAACTGCCACGAGGTGGTGCCGTCGGGCACGCGCATCCAGATGTAGGGAGCGTGCTCGCCGCCATAGCACTCGAAGCCGAGGCCACGCAAGACGCTGAGCATGCGGGCGGCGTTCTGCATGTAGTAGCCGACGGTTTGCTGCACCTGCTTTTTGCCCTCGGGCGAGTAGATGGCCTCGGCAGCACGCTGGCTGATGTAGCTGGTGCCGTTGAACTTGGTACACTGGCGGCGCAGCCAGAGCTGGTTAAGGGAGATGCGCTCGCCCTCGAAGGTGGCCACGCTAACCTCCTTGGGAACGATGGTGTAGCCACAGCGAACACCCGTGAAACCGGCGGTCTTGGAGAACGAGCGGAACTCGACGGCACACTTACGGGCGCCACGAATCTCGTAGATGCTGTGGGGAATATCAGGGTCCTGGATATAGGCCTGATAGGCAGCATCGAAGAGGATGAGGGCATCGTTCTTCAAGGCGTAGTTCACCCACTTGCGTAGCTCCTGCTTGGTAATGACGGTGCCCGTCGGATTATTGGGAAAGCAGAGGTAGATGACATCCACGGGGCGTCCCTTGGGCAGTTCCGGCACGAAACCGTTCTCGGCGGTGGTGGGCATGTAGCGCACATTGGTCCAGCGCCCGTCACGATAAGTGCCGCAACGGCCTATCATGACGTTGGAGTCGATATAGACGGGGTAGATGGGGTCGGTGACACCGATGAAGTTGTCCCAGTGGAGCAACTCTTGGAAGTTGCCCGTGTCGCTTTTGGCACCGTCGTTGATGAAGACCTCGTCGAGGCTGAGACGAACACCGCGCGGCCGGAAGTCGTTCTGCAGGATGGCCTCGCGCAGGAAGTCGTAGCCTTGCTCGGGACCGTAGCCCCGGAAGCCGTCGGCTGTAGCCATCTCATCGACTGCCTTATGCATAGCCTCAACGACGGCGGGACAAAGCGGCTGGGTGACGTCACCAATGCCGAGTGAGATAACGTCGGCCTTGGGGTGCATCACCTTGAAGGCATTGACCTTCTTGGCAATGTCGGCGAACAGGTAGTTGTTCTGCAGGTTCAGGAAGTGAATGTTTACAAGAGCCATAATGGGAGCCCCTCTCTTATCCCCCCTTGGGGGGAAGACCTAAACAGGGGCATTGGGTCTTTTGGGGTTATTGATTTTCCCCTAAGGGGGGATTAAGCGGGGCTTCTATTTCACCATCGAAGACGAACTCAGCAGGACCGGTCATATAGACGTGATTGTCGCTTTCGCGCCACTCAATGTGGAGGGTGCCGCCATCCATCACAATGTCACTCGTACGACTGGCACGGCCTGTCAGACAGGCAGCAACGGCAGTAGCACAGGCACCAGTGCCGCAAGCCAGAGTGATGCCGCTGCCGCGTTCCCATACACGGACGCGGAGAGCCCCCTTGGCCCCCGAGGTAGCCAAGGGTGCTGCAAACTCAATGTTGCAGCGCTGGGGGAAGGCGGGGTGACGTTCGAGTTTGGGCCCCGTCGCACCAACCTGGTCAACATCATCGGTGAAGATGACGTAATGGGGATTACCCATCGAGACGAAAGACCCGCCCCCTTGCGCAAGTCCGGGGATGAACAACGACTCGTCTTCGAAGACGGGCTCACCCATATCGACGGTAACGGACTCTACTATATTATTAATAATGTGGAGACAGAGGGTCTTGATACCAGAGAGCGTGAGCAGGCGAATCTCCGTCTCTTGGTATCCATTCCCCATTCCCGAGCAGAGCTCGCCTACCCGTTGCCTTTCCCTCACAGGAAGGTGCCAGGGGTGGGTCTTCTTCTCATAAAGATACTTACCGATACAGCGCGCAGCATTGCCGCACATCATGGCCTCGGAGCCGTCGGCATTGAAGATGCGCATGGAGTAGTCGGCCTCGGGGACGGGACTGCGGTCGATGAGCACCAGGCCGTCGGAGCCGATACCTTTGTGGCGGTCGCTCCATTCAATCGCAGCAGCAGAGGGGTCGGCAATAGGGTACTGCATGGCATTGACATAGATATAGTCATTACCGCAACCGTGCATTTTGGTGAATCGAACTAACATTATCTGACGATTTTACTATTTGACGATTTTACTATTTGACGTTTTTACTATTGATGTACTCATGGACGCGGCGGGCTGTTTCTATTCCGCTGGCCATGGCGCGCACTACGAGCGAGGCACCGTTCTGGGCATCGCCGCACACAAAGACGTTCTCGGGATATTCCGGGTGCTCTGGCTTCAGGAATCCCATGGCCAACAGGCAGAGCTCTGCCTTAATGATGAAGGGCTCGCCCTTCTCCACCATGATGGGACGACCGCCCTCGGGGTTGGGTTTCCAGTCTATTTCCTGCACCTTCACACCCGTCAGTCTGCCGTCCTCACCCAGAAACTCGAGCGTATTGATGTTCCAGCGACGGGTGCAGCCTTCCTCGTGGCTCGAGGTAGTCTTGAGCGTGCGGGGGAAGTTGGGCCAGGGGTTCTGTGGGTCGTCAGGCCCCTCCACTGGCTTGGGCATAATCTCTATCTGCGTCACGCTCTTGCAACCCTGACGATGAGCGGTGCCTATACAGTCACTTCCAGTATCACCGCCACCGATGACCAGCACGTCCTTGCCTTTGGCGGTGATGCACTCGTCGATAGGAAACTCCATACCCGCCAGCACCCGGTTCTGCTGAGAGAGCAGTTCGAGGGCGAAATGCACTCCCTTCAGTTCGCGTCCCGGCACTTTCAGGTCACGGGCTGTTGGCGTACCAGTGGCGATGATGCAGGCATCAAATGAAGAGTGAAGAGTGAAGAGTGAAGAATCTTTTTCGCTTCCATGTGCGGTAGCAAATTCTTCACTCTTCATTCTTAACTCTTCATTATAACGGAACTCTATCCCCTCGGCCTCCATCAGCGCAATGCGGCGGTCGATTATGGCCTTGTTGAGCTTGAAGTTGGGGATGCCATAGCGCAGTAGGCCGCCAGCGGCCTCGTTCTTCTCGAAGACGGTAACCGTATAGCCCATCTGGTTGAGGGTTTCGGCAGCAGCCAGTCCGGCAGGACCACTACCGATGACGGCAACACGCTTACCATTCCTGGCAGGTATCCGCTGTTGGATATAACCCTCGCGGAAAGCAGCCTCGATGATGGCGCACTCATCCTCGCGGTTGGTCGTCGGCTCGTGGTTGAAACGGTTGAGTACGCAGGCTTTCTCGCACAGTGCCGGACAGATGCGACCCGTGAACTCTGGGAAGGGGTTCGTGCTGTTAAGCAACTTGTAAGCCAACTCCCAGTCACCCTTATACAGCGCATCGTTCCATTCGGGAGCCTTGTTGCCCAACGGGCAGGCCCAATGGCAGAAGGGCACGCCACAGTCCATACAACGGCTCGCCTGCAACTTGCGCTCGCGCGTGTTGAGCGTCTGCTCCACCTCGCCGAAGTCGTGAATGCGGTCGTGAATGGGGCGGTAGCCAGCTTCTTGGCGGTGTATCTCTAAAAATGCTTTCGGATTTCCCATTTTTGTTATTTACTCTTTTACTATTTACGATTTACTATTTATTTACGATTTGATTGATTTAACGATTCTCTGAGTCCTATCCACGAAATAGTTCAATAGTCTCAAATTGAAAATAAATCGCAAATAGTAAATCGTCAAATCGTAAATTTACTCAGTAGTCACGTTGAATATCGGCAATCTTCTCGTGGAGTCGCGCCATCTTCTCCTCTTCGAGCACACGTTTGTACTCAATGGGCACCACTTGGATAAAATCTTCTATATAGTGATGCCAGTCGTCAAGCATCTTGCCTGCCAAGGCTGAGCCTGTGTGCAGATAGTGCTGACGGATGAGTTCGAGCAGCTCTTTGCGCGACACGGAGTCCTCCACCAGTGAGAGTTCCACCATATCCATATTGCAGAAGTAGTCGAACGTGTGGTCGGGGTCATAGACGTAGGCCAAGCCTCCCGACATGCCCGCAGCGAAGTTGCGCCCCGTTTTTCCTAATACTACCACGCGTCCGCCAGTCATGTATTCGCAGCAGTGGTCGCCAGCTCCCTCAATGACGGCAATGGCCCCTGAGTTGCGTACGGCGAAGCGCTCTCCCACCATGCCATTGATGTAGAGTTCACCACCGGTGGCACCATAAAGACCGGTGTTGCCCGCAATGATATTCTCTTCGGCACGGAAGTCCTCACTGCTTCTGCCTGGGGGCAGTATGGAGATGCGACCACCGCTAAGCCCTTTGCCAAAATAGTCGTTGCACTCGCCCTCCAACCGAATGTTGAGACCGCGAACGGCGAAGGCGCCAAACGACTGACCTGCCGACCCTTTGAACTTGATGTTAATGGTATTGTCGGGAAGACCCGTCTCACCATATTTCTTTGCAATGACACCCGAGAGCATCGTCGTGACGGCACGGTCGGTATTCTTAATGGCGTAGTCGAGAGTCACCTCCTCCTGATTGTCAATGGCCGTTTGTGCTATCTTGATTATCTCTTCGTCCTTGACACCCGTCACCTTCGTAAAAGCTCCACGGTCCCAATACATTGCCTTATCGCTTTCAGGCCTGTGCAGCAACCGTCCGAAGTCGATGGTCTTCTGTTTATCAGTAACGTTAGCAGTATCGACCTCTATTAACTCGGCATGGCCGATGATTTCCTTCAGACTGTGCACGCCTATTTCGCTAAGGTATTCCCTCACCTGCCGAGCCAGGAAGGTGAAGTAGTTCACCACGTAGTCGGCTCGGCCCTCGAAGTGCTTGCGCAGCTCCGGGTCCTGTGTGGCCACACCCATCGGGCAGGTGTTGGTGTTGCACTTACGCATCATCACACAGCCCAGCACGATGAGAGGCAGCGTGCCAAACGAGAACTCGTCGGCACCCAGCATCGCCATGATGATGACGTCCTTGGCTGTCTTCAACTGGCCGTCGGTCTGCAGGCGTACCTGATTGCGCAGACCGTTCATCACCAGTGTCTGCTGCGTCTCGGCCAGTCCTATTTCCGGCGAGATGCCCGCGAAGCGCATACTGGAGGCAGGCGAGGCTCCCGTACCGCCCTCGGCACCGCTGATGACAATGAGGTCGGCCTTGGCCTTGGCCACTCCGGCGGCAATGGTTCCCACCCCACTCTCGGCCACCAGTTTCACGCTGACGGCTGCCGTCGGGTTGATGTTCTTCAGGTCGAAGATGAGCTGTGCCAGGTCTTCGATGCTATAGATGTCGTGATGGGGCGGCGGACTAATCAGACTGATGCCTGGGATAGCGTTACGCGTCTTGGCGATGATGTCATTCACCTTAAAGCCGGGCAGCTGTCCGCCCTCTCCGGGCTTCGCACCCTGCGCCACCTTGATTTGTATCTCCTCGGCATTCACCAGGTACTCTGCCGTCACACCAAAGCGCCCAGAGGCTATCTGCTTGGTCTTACTGCTTAGGCTTACGCCGTCCACTTCCGTATGGTAGCGGGCATTATCCTCCCCGCCCTCACCCGTGTTCGAACGAGTGCCGAGCCTGTTCATGGCCAGTGCCAGTGCCTCGTGGGCCTCAATACTGAGTGCACCAAACGACATGGCTCCCGTCACAAAGTGCTTCACTATACTTTCCACAGGCTCCACAGACTCTCCCCCTTGCCCCTCCCTGTGACGAGAAGCCTCACCCCCAACCCCTCTCCAACTGGAGAGGGGAGTAGATACTTTCTTAAAGGTGAGGAAGTCGCGGAGGAAGATGGGTGATTCTTTTTCGTCCACCAGTTTTGACCACTCCTTGAATTTCTCGTAGTCGCCCGTGCGACAAGCCAATTGCAGCTTCGCAATCGTCTCCGGGTTCCACGCATGCTTAATACCGTCCTTGCGCCACGAGAACTGCCCGTGATTCTTCACTCTTAATTCTTCACTCTTAACTCTTAACTCTTCACTAAATCGTATCTGGTCCCTTGCTATCTCCTTCAGTCCGATGCCGCCAATGGTACTTACCTCCGTACCAAAGTAACGGCGCAGCAAGTCCTCGCTGAGTCCGATGCTCTCAAAGATCTTGGCACCACGATACGAGCGAATGGTCGAGATGCCCATCTTCGACATGATCTTCTTCAAGCCCTTATCCACCGCCTTGATGTAGTGCGCCTCCGCTGTGGCATAATCCTCCTGAATCTTTCCACGTTTCACCAAGTCATCAAGGATGGCAAAGACCATGTACGGACACAGCGCCGAGGCCCCGTAGCCCAGCAGCAGTGCCGCGTGCATCGTCTCGCGAATCTCGCCGCTCTCCACAATCAAGGCTGTCTGCACACGCTTGCCTACGCTAATCAGATGATGATGCACGGCAGAGACGGCAAGCAGCGAGGGGATGAAAGCCCACGGAGCCCCCCCTTCGGCCCCCGAGGGGGCTACATTAGTTTTATCGGTCAGGATGATGTAGTTGTAGCCATCGTCAACAGCTTTCTCGGCATCCTTACAAAGTTTGTCCAAAGCATTCCGCAAGTTTTCACCCGCCTTCAGCCAATTCGGCTTCCCTCCCTTGGGGAGGGGTTGGGGGTGGGCCAATGTCAATTTAATCGTCTTAAACCCCTTATACTTTATATTACATAATATATCGAGTTGTGTGTTGGTCAATACCGGCTGCGGCAGGCGTACCATCTTGCAGTTAGACGCATCGGGTGTTAAAATATTCGTTTCCACGGCACCGATGTACTCCGTCAGCGACATCACCAGTTCTTCCCTGATGGGGTCTATAGCTGGATTCGTCACTTGTGCGAATTGCTGGCGGAAATAGTTGAACAGCAGTTGCGGACGATCACTCACCACAGCCAGTGGTGTGTCGTTACCCATAGCTGCCACCGGCTCCTGCCCCATAGTAGCCATGGGGATAATCGTCTTGTCTATGTCCTCTTGGCCATAGCCGAACAGCACCAGTTTCCGCTCCAAGTCACTCACTGCATTGTCAACATGACGGCCACTCTTCAGTTTTTCCAACTGTACACGGTTCTCACTGAGCCACTCACGGTAGGGATGTGCCTTAGCCAGCTGTTCCTTGATTTCGCCGTCGTAGTAGATTTTGCCCTCCTGCGTGTCAACAAGCAGAATCTTTCCAGGCTGCAAGCGTCCCTTACTCACCACGTCACCCGGTTCGAAGTCCATGACGCCCACTTCCGATGCCACCACCATCACACCCTGCTTCGTAATCGTATAACGGGAAGGGCGCAGACCGTTCCTGTCGAGCATACCGCCCGCATAGCGTCCGTCAGAGAACAACAGGGCAGCCGGACCGTCCCATGGCTCCATCAGTATGGAGTGGTACTCATAGAACGCCTTTAGGTCTTCTGATATCGGGTTCTTTTCATTAAACGATTCTGGCACGAGTATCGCCATTGCCTGAGGAAGACTGAGGCCACTCATAGTGAGAAACTCAAACACGTTGTCCAAAGAGGCAGAATCGCTCATGCCCTCCTGCACAATGGGCGAAATCTCCTTGATATCTCCCAACGCCTCGCTTGAGAGCACACTCTCGCGCGCCTTCATCCATCCACGGTTACCACGAATGGTATTTATCTCGCCGTTGTGAGCCAGCAAGCGGAAAGGCTGGGCCAGTGACCACGTAGGGAATGTGTTTGTGCTGAATCGTGAATGCACCAGCGCCAGTCCGCTTGTCAGGTAGGGATTCGAGAGGTCAAGGAAATACCGACGCAGTTGTCCGCTGGTCAGCATTCCCTTATATATAATGTTTGTGTTGGATAGCGAACAGATGTAAAAGTCAGAAGACCCACCCCCAACCCCTCTCCGACTGGAGAGGGGAGTAGATACCATTTCTGCTATTCTTTTCTCAATTCTTTTCCTTATTATATATAGCCTGCGCTTTAACGCTAAGTCATCGTCTTGAATGTAACCACTCCCCTCTCCAGTCGGAGAAAGGCTACGGGTAGGCGCGTTAGCGGGAATGGGGTTGGGGGTGAGGCTTCTCGTCACAGGGAGGGGCTGAGGGTGGGTCTGCTGGGTCTTCTGGGTCACGAATATCTGCTTAATAGCAGGCTCCACTCTTCGGGCTGCCTCACCCAGCACTTCGGGGCAGGTCGGTACAGTGCGCATATGCATCAGCTGCAAACCCTCGCGCTCTATTTCTTCAATCATCACACTGAGAATTTCCCGTTGTTCCTTTTCATCTTTCGGCAGGAACACCAGTCCCGTGCCGTACTTTCCCTTCTCGGGCACAGGAATTCCCTGCAACAGAATGAACTCATGCGGTATCTGCAGCATAATACCAGCACCATCACCCGTTTTATCTCGCGTCTCAGCACCTCGATGCTCCATGTTCTCCAGCACGCGTAGTGCCTGGTCCACCAGTTCGTGGCTCTTTTCTCCGCGTATGTTCACCACCATACCAACACCACATGCGTCGTGCTCATATTGTGGCTGATATAGTCCATTTAGTTTTCTTCTTTTCATATTATCCTCGTTTAATCTTATCACACCGTCGTGTTACGGGTGCAAAGGTAATACAAAAAGTTACTAAAACAATTATTATTATGACATTATTTTACTTTAAAATCGCACTTAATTAACATTTTGCTCTAAAAATAATATTTTCCGCAACAAAATGAAAACAAAACGAGTCATAGACTTCCCCTTTGGTTTACACTTTGTCATTTCGCCGATTTTTGTTGGTACAAAGTTGAAGATTTATGCAAATCATTCTCATAAATCACCTTAACTTTGCACCCAGAATCTTGCAAGATGATACAAATATGTAGTATTAATTAAATAGGTAAAAAGGTATGAAAAGGATTGAAGCAATTATCCGTAAGACCAAGTTCGAAGAGGTTAAGGAAGCACTACTGTCATCGGACATCGACTGGTTCGAATACCACAACGTGCATGGCATCGGCCAAAGTCGGCAGGAACGCATATACCGCGGCGTCCAGTACTCGACTGATGTCATTGAGCGCGTGGCATTAACCATTGTTTGCCGCGATCAGTTTGTGGAGCCCACCGTGAAAGTCATTCTGAAGGTCGCACACACGGGTGAGATAGGCGACGGGCGCATCTTCGTCAGCGACATGATTGATACGTGGTCCATCAGGACAGGTGAGAATGGCGACACGGTACTTAGAGACAAGAAATAAAAAAGGTTTAACGACTACGAATTATACGAATTTAACGAATTGCTGCGCTAAAAAGGAAATTAGTATAATTTGTAAAATTCGTAGTTTAATGAAATTGAAATGTTATGAACGAAATAGGATTATCACTCGATACCGTATGGATGCTATTGGCAGCCATGCTGGTTTTCTGGATGCAGCCAGGATTTGCGCTGTGTGAGGCAGGTTTCACGCGTGGCAAGAACACGGCAAACATCCTGATGAAGAACTTTGTCGATTTCATGTTTGGCTCGCTGTTGTTCTTCTTCCTCGGCTTCGGTTTTATGTTCGGCAGCGAGGGCGCGGGATTCATCGGCATGCCCAACTGGGGCGACCTCTCATTCTACAAAGGCGACCTGCCCGTGGAGGGCTTCTTGATTTTCGAGACCGTTTTCTGTGCCACCTCGGCCACCATCGTCAGCGGTGCCATGGCCGAACGCACCAAGTTCTCGATGTACCTTATCTACTCTGCCTGCATCTCACTGTTCATCTACCCCATTGAGGGCCATTGGACATGGGGCGGCGGCTGGCTCTGCAACGATGCTGCCGACGGATTTATGATGCAGACCTTCGGCGACGTGTTCCACGACTTTGCGGGTTCAGCCATCGTACACTCAGTGGGCGGTGTGCTGGCACTGATTGGCGCAATGGCACTCGGTCCACGCATCGGCAAGTACAGCAGTGACGGCAAGAGCCGTGCCATCCCCGGCCACAACCTGACGCTGGCCTCCTTAGGCGTCTTTATTCTTTGGATGGGTTGGTTCGGCTTCAACCCCGGTTCGCAGCTTGCAGCCTCGGGTGAGGTGAACCGCATCGCCATCAGTCACGTCTTCCTGACCACCAACCTTGCTGCCGCGGCAGGCGGCACGGCCACCATGTTCGTCACATGGATGAAGTACGGCAAGCCCTCACTCTCTTTGACGCTCAACGGTGTGCTGGCCGGATTGGTGGGCATCACTGCCGGCTGTGACCTGGTGTCGCCACTCGGTGCCGTTGTCATCGGACTTGTTTGTGGCGTGGTACTCGTCTATGCCATCGAGTTCATCGACCATCGCCTGCATATCGACGACCCCGTGGGTGCTTCGTCAGTGCACGGTGTCTGTGGTATCCTCGGCACACTGATGACAGGACTGCTATCTACGTCAAGCGGTGCCTTCTACGGTCACGGCTGGGGATTCTTCGGTGCTGAGTGCTTCGGCATCCTTTGCATCGACCTCTGGGCAGCCCTGTGCGGCTTCGTCCTGTTCTACGGCATCAAGCGTCTGCACGGTCTGCGCGTCGATGGTCGCATCGAGGAGGAAGGACTGGACATCTACGAACATGGAGAGAGTTGCTACAACTAATTTATAAACGACTACGAATTATACGAATTAAACGAATTGCTACGCGAAATAAAATTAATTCGTGAAATTCGTAGTATTAAAAAAAAGCGTATGAAAAAGATTGTTTTATTTGCATTGGGCTTGGTGCTGAGTGGCACCGCCCTTGCACAGGAAAGTGTGGAGACAACCATCAAGGGTGATTTCGTCAATGAGTATATCTGGCGTGGGCAGAAGTTGGGTGATGTAGCCGTACAGCCGACCCTCGGTGTGGGCTATAAAGGTTTGTCGCTGACAGCCTGGGGCAGTTACGGACTATCCAACAATGACGATGTGAAGGAGTTCGACCTGACACTCGCCTACTCCATCAGCGGATTCAACATCGGCGTGACCGACTACTGGTTCAGCGAGGGCCTCGATCCTGACAGCCGCTACTTCAAGTACAACGCCCACGGCACCAATCATGTGTTTGAGGCTAACATCGGCTATGACTTCGGCCCTGCAGCCTTGCAATGGTACACCAATTTCGCCGGTAATGATGGAATTAACAAGGACGGCAAGCGCGCATACAGCAGCTATTTTGAGGTAAATGTCCCATTTAAACTTTCCGCCATAGACTGGACTGCTACGGCTGGTGCCGTCCCTTTCGCTACCACATCCTACGGAACTACAGGCTTCGCTGTCACCAACCTGTCTCTACGAGCGACCAAGGACATCCGGGTGACCGACTCGTTCTCCGTCCCCATCTTCGCACAGGTTACAGGCAATCCCTGTTCGCAAAAAGCCCACCTGGTTTTCGGTTTTACGCTGCAACCTTAATCTTCGCCAGGTACCCCCCTCTCTTCCGCATGTAGGCGGGAGAGAGGGTTTGTGATGTAAGAGTCAAATAAACTATCATATATGCAAACAAAGTACATTTTCGTCACAGGCGGCGTGGTTTCCTCGTTAGGAAAGGGCATCATCTCCGCCAGCATCGGTAAACTGCTGCAGGCACGCGGCTACAAGGTGACCATTCAGAAGTTCGACCCCTACATCAATATCGATCCGGGGACGCTGAACCCTTACGAACACGGCGAGTGCTACGTGACGGAGGACGGTTTCGAAACCGACCTCGACCTGGGGCACTACGAACGGTTTACCGGCATCCGCACCACCCGCAACAACAGCATCACCACAGGCCGCATCTACCAAACCGTCATTGAGCGCGAGCGACGCGGTGACTATCTGGGCAAGACCATTCAGGTGGTGCCCCACATTACGGACGAGATTAAGCGACGGATGCTGCGAGAGCGTTCTGACGAAGAACTTGACTTTGTCATTACCGAGGTAGGCGGCACTATCGGTGACATTGAGAGTGCACCGTTTATGGAGGCCATCCGACAGCTGCGCTGGCAGTTGGGGCGCAATGCCGTCTGCGTACACCTGACCTACGTGCCGTATCTGAAAGCCGCTGACGAGCTGAAGACGAAGCCCACCCAACACTCGGTGAAGGAATTGCAGTCAATGGGCATACAGCCTGACATTCTCGTGCTGCGTACCGAGCGTCACCTCGATGACGGTGTACGCCAAAAAGTGGCATCGTTCTGTAATGTCGATCTGGATTGTGTCGTACAGAGTGAGGACATGCCCAGCATCTATGAAGTTCCCGTAAGCATGCAGCAGCAAGGACTCGATGCAGCCATCCTAAAGAAAACGGCATCGGGGGCCAGGGACGTAGAGGGGGCTTTTTCCTCCTGGTACGCTTTTCTTGACAAACAGCGCAAGGCAACGCGTGAGGTACACATCGGACTGGTGGGTAAATACGCCCTGCAGGATGCATACAAGAGCATCCGCGAGAGCCTGAACCTTGCAGGTATCTATAACGACGTAAAGACCAGAATCCATTTCGTCAACAGCGAGGACGTGACAGCAGAAAACGTCGCCACACTGTTAGGCGACATGGCAGGCATCATCATCTGTCCGGGTTTTGGCCAGCGCGGCACCGAGGGCAAGATTCTCGCTGCTGAATACGGACGCACACACGATATTCCCACCTTCGGCATCTGCCTCGGTATGCAGATGATGGTCATTGAGTTCGCGAGGAATGTCTTAGGCTATCAGGATGCTAACAGCCGTGAGATGTCTGACAGCACGACTCATCCCGTCATAGACCTCATGGAGGAGCAGAAAACGGTTACTAACATGGGCGGTACCATGCGACTGGGCGCCTACGAGTGCGAACTTCAGAAAGACAGCCGCGTCTATGAGGCTTATGGGGAGAAGACCCTTATAAGCGAGAGGCACCGTCACCGCTACGAGTTTAATAATTTATATAAGGAGGAATACGAGGCCGCAGGCATGCAGTGTGTGGGCATTAACCCAGCCGCCAATCTGGTGGAGATTGTCGAGATACCCAACAAACGCTGGTACATCGGCACCCAGTTCCACCCGGAATACTCATCGACGGTGCTGCACCCGCACCCGCTGTTTATGGACTTTATCAAAGAATGTGTAACGACTACGAATTTGACGAATTAAACGGATTATTGAGCACTAATTTGTAAAATTCGTGTAATTCGTAGTAAAGAGGTTATTACTATATGGAGCAACTGAAACATGAGTGTGGCGTGGCAATGATCCGCCTGTTGAAACCGCTGTCGTACTACGAGCAGAAGTATGGCTCGTGGGCATACGGCTTTAACAAACTCTACTTGATGATGGAGAAGCAGCACAACCGCGGACAGGAGGGTGCCGGTATCGCGTCGGTAAGCCTGAACAAGAAGCCCGGAACGGAATATATGTTCCGCGAAAAGGCAGAAGGGAAGGATGCCATCACGGAGGTTTTCTGTCGTGTGACGGAGGAGATGGCAGGCGAACTGCTGATGGGACACTTGCGCTACTCCACGACGGGCAAAAGCGGACTGACCTTCGTTCACCCCTTCCTGCGCCGCAACAACTGGCGGGCCAAGAACCTCTGCCTGTGCGGTAACTTCAACATGACCAACATCAACGAGGTCTTTGAGCTCTTGACCGCCCAAGGCCAGTCGCCCCGTGTCAATGGCGATTCCTATATCACACTCGAGTTGATGGGGCACCGACTGGACCGCGAGGTAGAACGCCTTTTCGTAGCGGCTAAGGCCAAGGGACTTGAAGGGCTTGACATTACGAGCTATATTGACGACCACGTAGAGATGGGTAACGTGCTAAAGACCACGATGCAGCA
Source organism: uncultured Prevotellaceae bacterium (assembly GCA_900320255.1). Taxonomy (GTDB): domain Bacteria; phylum Bacteroidota; class Bacteroidia; order Bacteroidales; family Bacteroidaceae; genus Prevotella. Next base: position 22,546 of record ONRS01000056.1, on the reverse strand, counting down.
CTACGACGGCGGCTACGTGATGTGCGGACTCACGGGCTCCGGCGAGATGTTCACCGTACGTGACCCCTGGGGCATCCGCCCTGCGTTCTACTATCATGACGACGAGATGGTGGCTGTGGCCAGCGAACGGCCAGTGCTGCAGACAACCTTCAATCTTAAGACAGACGACATACACGAACTGAAGCCTGGTCAGGCACTCATCGTGCGCAGGAGTGGTAAGAGCCATCTGGAGCAAATCATGCCTGCCCGGCAGTTCAGTGCCTGCAGTTTCGAACGCATCTACTTCAGCCGGGGCTCAGACCGCGACATCTATCAGGAGCGCAAGCGGTTGGGCGAACAACTGACGCCAATCATCCTAAAGGCCATTGACGGCGACGCGACCAACACGGTATTCTCCTACATCCCCAACACCGCCGAGGTAGCCTATTACGGCATGACAGACGGTTTCCGCCAGCAGGGCTTTCATGTGCGGACGGAGAAGGTGGTGTGGAAGGACATCAAGTTGCGCACCTTCATTGCCGACAACAGCGAACGCAACGACCTGGCCGCCCACGTCTATGACATCAGCTACGGGTCGCTCAGACCCTACGAGGACAACCTCGTCATCATCGACGACAGCATCGTCCGGGGCACCACACTCAGGGAAAGCATCTTCAAGATTCTCGACCGCCTGCATCCCCGGAAGATTGTCATGGTGTCGAGTTCACCGCAGATTCGCTACCCCGACTACTACGGCATTGACATGTCGCGGCTGGAAGAGCTTTGTGCCTTTCGCGCTGCCGTTGCACTCATCATGGAGCGAGGCTTGCAGCAACTGTTGGCAGACACTTATCGGAAATGCAAGACGGAGTCCAAGGTAACCAATCATGTACGTGCCATCTACGAGCCCTTCACCGTTGAGGAAATCAACCGTAAAATTGTTGACATGCTTCGCCCGGAAGGCATGGAGGCTCCCATAGAGCTGGTGTTCCAAAGCATTGACGGCTTGCATGCAGCCTGTCCCGACCATCCGGGTGACTGGTACTTTACCGGGCATTACCCCACGCCAGGTGGCACACGCCTCTGTAACGAGGCCTTTATCAACTATGTAGAAAAAGAGTTAAGATATCAATTATGAGAGAAGCAAGACTAATACTCGAAGACGGTACGGAGTTCTGCGGCCGGTCGTTTGGTTACGATGCAGACACGGTGGGCGAGGTAGTGTTCAACACGGCCATGACCGGCTATCCGGAGAGTCTGACCGACCCCAGCTATGCAGGGCAGATACTGGTGAGTACCTATCCGCTGATAGGCAACTACGGCGTACCGGATATAGGGTTGGGTGACGACGGTCTTCCACGGCTGCTGGAGAGTGAGCGCATCCATGTGAAGGCGCTCGTTGTGGCTGACTATAGCGAGCAGTATTCCCACTGGAACGCCCGGGAGTCGTTAGCAACGTGGCTGAAACGCGAGAAGGTACCTGCCATTACTGGTATTGACACCCGACGGCTGACCCAGTTGCTCCGTGAGCATGGCGTAATGACGGGACGTGTCGTCATTGATGGAGCTGCGACGGTGTCGCAGCATACGGAACAGGAGGACTACGGCAGCTTAAATTGGGTGGAGAAGGTTTCATGCAAAAAGACGATTACCTATAACAAAGGGGGCGGGAAACGTGTCGTTCTTGTTGACTGCGGCGTGAAGGCCAACATCATTCGCTGCCTGACAAAACGAGGTGTCGAGGTAGTGCGTGTGCCTTGGGATTATGACTTCAACACGTTAGAGTTCGACGGACTGTTCTTGGCTAATGGTCCTGGTGACCCTGAACAATGCGGCAAGACCGTTGAACATATCCGCACGTTCCTCCTGGGTAACAACGTACGGCCGTGCATGGGCATCTGCCTTGGCAACCAGCTGCTGGCCCGTGCTGCCGGTGCCAGGACCTACAAGTTGAAATATGGTCACCGCTCACACAACCAGCCTGTGCAGCAGGTGGGTACAAACAGGTGCTACATCACCTCACAGAACCACGGCTATGCCGTTGACGATTCAACGCTGCCCACTGACTGGGAACCGCTCTTCGTGAACATGAACGACGGCTCGAACGAAGGCATCCGCCATAAGACCAACCCCTGGTTCTCGGCCCAGTTTCATCCCGAAGCCTGTAGTGGTCCCACAGATACCGAGTGGCTGTTTGATGAATTTGTCAGAAGCCTCACCCAGCAGACCCACCCCCTGCCCCTCCCTGTGAGGGAAAGGCAACGGGTAGGCGAGCTCTGCTCGGGAATGGGGAGTGGTTACCCTCAAGACGAGGACTCTGCAGCAGAACTATCTACTCCCCTCCCTCACAGGGAGGGGCAGGGGGTGGGTCTCTCGGGGGTTGGTCTTGTGGGTACTTCAAAGGTCCTCCTTCTTGGCAGCGGTGCATTAAAAATCGGTCAGGCCGGCGAGTTCGACTATAGCGGTGCACAGGCGCTGAAGGCCTTGAAAGAAGAGGGCATTCACTCCGTGCTCATCAATCCGAGCATTGCAACCGTCCAGACATCGAAGGACGTTGCTGACACCGTGTATTTCCAACCGGTGACGCCCGAGTTCGTGGAGCGCGTCATTGAAAAGGAGCGTCCCGATGGCATCCTGCTCTCGTTTGGCGGACAAACGGCCTTGAACTGTGGCGTGGAGCTCTATAAGCGCGGGGTGCTGGAGAAATATGGCGTTCAGGTGCTGGGCACCCCTGTGCAGGCCATCATCGACACGGAAGACCGCGACCTCTTCGTCCAACGGCTTGACGAGATTGGCGTGAAGACCATCAAGAGCCATGCCTGCGAGAGTGTTGAAGAGGTGCAACAGGCAGCCCTCGAATTAGGGTTCCCCGTTATTTTGAGGGCAGCCTATGCCCTGGGAGGTCTTGGCAGCGGTTTCTGCGACAATGAAAGCGAACTGCTGGCACAGGCCGAAGAAGCTTTCTCGTTTTCGCCACAGGTGTTAGTGGAAAAGTCGCTCAGGGGCTGGAAGGAGATAGAATACGAGGTGGTGCGCGACCGTTACGATAACTGCATCACCGTGTGCAACATGGAGAACTTCGACCCGCTGGGCATTCATACCGGCGAGTCTATAGTGGTGGCTCCATCGCAGACGCTCACAAATAGTGAGTACCACAAACTGCGTGCGCTGGCCATCAAGATTATCCGCCACATAGGCATCGTAGGCGAATGCAACGTGCAGTATGCCCTCGACCCCAACAGCGAGGACTACCGCGTCATCGAGGTCAATGCCCGCCTCAGCCGTTCGTCGGCATTGGCCAGTAAGGCAACCGGCTATCCCCTGGCCTTTGTTGCTGCCAAGTTAGGTTTGGGCTATGGACTCTTCGAACTGAAGAACAGCGTCACCAAGACCACCTCAGCATTCTTCGAGCCTGCCCTCGACTATGTGGTCGTCAAGATTCCCCGTTGGGACCTGACCAAGTTTCACGGAGTGAAGCGCGAACTCGGGTCGTCCATGAAGAGTGTTGGCGAGGTGATGGCCGTCGGCCGTACTTTTGAGGAAGGGCTGCAGAAAGGACTTCGCATGATAGGTCAGGGCATGCACGGATTCGTGGAAAATCATGAAATCATCATCAAAGACATAGCCCAGTCACTACATGAGCCCACCGACATGCGTATCTTTGTGGTGTCAAAGGCTCTGAAGATGGACTATACCGTTGAACAAATTCACCAACAGACAATGATTGACCGCTGGTTCCTGCAAAAGCTGAAGCACATTGTCGAGATTGACCGCCAATTGCAGGAGTTCAGCCAATTAGCAGAAATGACAGCATTCATGGAACCGCTGGAACTGTTGGAATATCTTGAAGCACCAGCGTTCGTCCAACTGCTGCGTGAGGCTAAGGCCTATGGGTTCTCCGACTTCCAGATAGGCCGTGCCGTAGGACTGGAAAACTACATGAATATGGAGCAGGCAGGCCTCACCATCCGCCAGTGGCGAAAAGAGTTGAATGTAGTGCCTTTGATCAACCAGATAGACACCCTCGCAGCAGAATACCCTGCCCAGACCAATTATCTTTACCTCTCTTACCTCTAAGTTTAATCGTAAATCGAAAATAAAAGTTATGTGTGGAATAGTAGCAATATTAAACGCGAAGAAGCAGACGCCGGAACTGCGTCAGAAAGCATTACGAATGAGTCAGAAAATCCGTCACCGCGGACCTGACTGGAGTGGAATCTTTTGCGGTGGCTCTGCCATCCTGGCCCATGAACGGCTGAGCATCGTTGACCCTGAGTCGGGTGGGCAGCCCCTCTACAGCCCTGATCGAAAGCAGGTGCTGGCCGTCAACGGCGAAATCTATAACCATCAGGAAATCCGTCGCCAACAAGCAGGGCAGTACGAATTTCAGACGGGCAGCGACTGCGAGGTTATCCTGGCACTCTATCGCAAGTGGCGCCAACAGTCCCCCTCCCTTGAGGAAAAGCGCCAGCAGTCCCCCTCCCTTGGGGAGGGGTTAGGGGTGGGCTCCCTGTTAGAGCAGCTCAGCGGCATCTTCGCCTTTGTACTCTACGACGAGGAGCGCAATGAGTTCCTCATAGCCCGCGACCCCATCGGCGTCATACCTCTTTATATTGGTTACGACAGCGACGGCACCGTCTATGTCGCCTCAGAGCTGAAAGCCCTCGAAGGACAGTGCGAACACTACGAGCCCTTCCTGCCCGGCCACTACCTATGGAGTGAAGAATCTTCATTAAAAAGATATTATCGCCGCGACTGGTTCGACTTCGACGCCGTGAAAGACAACCCCGCCAGCGCCGGGACCATCCGCGACGCTCTCACCACCGCCGTCCGCCGCCAGCTGATGTCCGACGTGCCTTACGGCGTGCTGCTCTCCGGCGGACTCGACAGCAGCATCATCTCCGCCCTCGCCGAGAAGTTCTCGGAGCACCGCATTGAGGACGACAGCCGTACGCGTGCCTACTGGCCACGGCTGCACTCCTTCGCCGTAGGACTGAAGGGTGCCCCCGACTTAGCCAAAGCGCGACTCGTGGCCGACCACATCGGTACCGTCCACCACGAAATCAACTACACCATTCAGGAGGGTCTCGATGCCATCCGCGACGTCATCTACTACATTGAAACCTACGATGTCACCACCGTCCGAGCCTCCACGCCCATGTACCTGCTGGCACGCGTCATCAAGTCGATGGGCATCAAGATGGTACTCTCGGGCGAAGGTGCCGACGAGATATTCGGTGGCTACCTCTACTTCCACAAGGCTCCGTCGGCCCGTGACTTCCACGAAGAGACGGTGCGCAAGTTAGGGAAACTCCACCTCTACGACTGTCTGCGCGCCAACAAGAGCCTCTCGGCATGGGGCGTAGAAGGCCGCGTGCCCTTCCTCGACAAGGAGTTTCTCGATGTGGCCATGCGTACAAATCCCGAAGCGAAGATGTGCCCCGGCACCGTCATCGAGAAAAAAATAGTACGCGAAGCCTTTGCCGACCTGCTGCCTGGCGAAGTGGCCTGGCGGCAGAAGGAGCAGTTCTCCGACGGCGTCGGCTACTCGTGGATTGACACGCTGAAAGCCGTCACCTCGCAGGCTGTCACCGACGAACAGATGGCCCATGCCGCCGAGCGTTTCCCCGTCAATCCGCCGAAGAACAAGGAGGAATACTACTATCGCAGCATCTTTGCCGAACACTTCCCCAGTGACTCAGCCGCCCGCAGCGTGCCCTCAGAGGCCAGCGTAGCCTGCTCCACTGCCGTCGCCCTCCAGTGGGATGCCGCCTTCCTCGGCATGAACGACCCCAGCGGCCGTGCCGTCAAAGGCGTACACCAAAAGGCATACTCCGTTTTGCCACAAAGCGCAAATGCAAACAAAATGAAGAAATAATTTCCTGAAAACTTGCTTTTTTGATGGAAATTTATTACCTTTGCAAAAGAAACAATTAACAACCAGGACCATGCCACGCAAGCGGGTTCCGCAATACACTATCTGCCAATAAATTACAGAAGGAGCAGTTTTGAAAGGAATTGAGCGGCCGTTCTATCTACTTTGAGCGGGCGCTCTATCCGTTTAGAGCGGCCGCCCTTACCCCGACGATCGCGCCGATCGCTCCCTAAGAGTGGCGCGATTCCTCCCGACAATCGCGCCACTTGCTCCCTTCGACTGCGCCACTTCGTCTCGACAAGTACGCCGCCTTGTTCTTGAAACCTTCCTATGATTGTTTATGGAGCTCTCTTACAGCTCTATCACGTGCGGTTTGATGTCGGTGTCGTGAGTAGCAAGCGATTCGATGCAGTTGGTATCCATCGACTGTTCACGAATCCACATCAGCGATTTCTTCTGCATCTCCTTGTCGAGCGACACTCCGCTGGTAATCATCTCCTTCCACGACTTTGTGGCATAGCCGCCGTCGCTGAAGAGCAGCACGTATTTCCCATCCTCGCGGGTAATCTTCACGGCGCAGAGACCGTCGCAGTGACCTGGTATGTTGATCATCTTGATGCTGCCGTCACCGAAGAGGTCGAACGACTTTTGGACGGGGCCTTCTGTACCGTTCCACTCGATGGTTTCCAGGTTGCAGCCCTCCCACCACTTCTTTTTGTAGCGGATGAAGCCGTTCTTGCGGGCACAGTCCAGTTCCTCCTGAGCCACAATGATGTGCTTGGCATCCTTTACGGCACGCAGACCGTTAGCGTGGTCGCAGTCCAGATGGGTCAGCAGCACGTAGTCGAGGTCGGCAGGCTTGATGCCCATCGTGGCCAACTGCTCATCGACAGCCTCACCAAGCGGAATCTGTCCCTGATTTACATTGTATAACACACGTGAGCCGAGACTCTTAATCTGAGCCGCCTTGTCATAGACGCCTTCGGGCGACATGTCGCGGTGCCAGCCCGTGTCAACGAGAATAAGTCCTTTCGGATGCTCAATCAGATAGACCGATACGGGCAGCCATATCCAGTTCTCTTTCGGGGTGGTCATGCCCGATGCTTTCAACAAATTACAGTTATCGCCGCCAAAGGGCAGATAGGGTGATACACGGACTTCGCCGGTGTGCAAAACATGAATCTTCACCATGATTATTTATGATTTACTAATTTTCTATTTTCGAGTGCAAAGGTACGACGAATTTCCGACAATTCAGTGTTCTAAATTCTATAGAAGTTTGTTCATTCTCCACCCTAAGGAAAAAACTATTTACTTGCAATGAGAGAAGGTCGCATTCAGCCTCAAAATCCGGCAATTCGTTGTGTCGATTGATTTTTTCAGCAAAATCGATTTAATTACGAAAAAAATTGTATATTTGCAGCCGTACAAAAATAATACAGAGCAATGGATACGACAATTGTCTTGAATAACCTGTTAAGCCTCATCCGCTCAATGCCTCTGACCACCAGCAACAAAGAGTGGCTGGCCAGTGAACTTCGACGGTTAACGCGAAATGCTTATTGGTATTCACGCAGGATGGCGGCGAGCATCCAAATCAATTATTTGTTCATATATCTCATTCCTTAGTTCTTTTTCTCCATTCTTCGACCCTGGCGGCAATGTTCTTGGCTATGCACTCCTTGTAGAGCCACGGCTCACAACCATGGATGTCACCCACGTTGATAAAGTTTTTGTATGGCGGATATTCCGAAGCGCCGTAGCCAGTGTCCACGAGGACATGGAATTCAGGCGATACGGTGATGGTGATAGTGTCGTGCAGGGTGGCGGCCAACATCCATTGCATGATTTTTCTCATCATCTTTTCACCTTATATACATATTACTTTTGAATACGTTCGTCTTCTTCTTTATGAATAATCCAATGCAAAGGTATGTAAAATTTCGCATACAGGCAAAGGAAAAAGAAAAAACCTGTTTTCCTTTTGCATTGTCATTACTATTTCGTAACTTTGCCACATCATCTCAATAACTAAAACGAAATACGACTATGAGGAAGCTAATGAAAGTAACTTTGGCGGGGCTGCTCTTGCTGACTGCCACGACCGTTAACGCTACAAGACTAATTGGTATTCAGGTAATTGACAAAGACTATGTGATGCTGCACTTCCGCGATGGTGAAGTACACTACCGCGATAGCGGAACTGGTGAGAGCGCATTCCTGGGACACTCCTTTGCCGAGGGTGACGACACGCTCTTCGTCTTCGGGGAACGGCTGAGGGTTGCCGACGCGCAGAACGTCAGTCTGTGGCGAATCAGCTCTGCCGACGACAAGGCGTTTGCAGCGGCTGCTCCACTCGCCATCTGGCGGAAGTCGAAGCCCATGAATACCGACCACACCCTGACGAGCGAACTGGACCACTGGCTGTTTCTGCAGATGCCCAAACCGATGCGACAGGGCTGCACCTACACCGTGGAGATTCCCGGCAGCATTGGCTCAGACAAGACCTCAGCCAGCATCTGCTTCGACATCTGGAACAGTCAGTCGGAGGCTGTGCATGTGAACATCATTGGCTATTCACCGACGGAGGCCCTGCACGCCGCCGACCTCTACCAGTGGTTAGGCGACGGAGGAATTCGTAGCTACAAGGCCTGGGAAGGACGGAGCGTCTGGCTCTACAACGTGAACACGAAGAAGAAGCAGAAAGTAGGCTCCGTCAGGTTCTGGAAGTCTGCGGCCGATGCCCAGCACGAAGCCGGCAGGAAAGACCTGGTGGGCAGCGATGTGTGGAACATCGACTTCAAGGCTGCCAAGCCCGGCTGCTACCGCCTGGTGGTGGAGGACGTAGGCTGCAGCATGGACTTTGAAATCCGCGACGACATCTACTACGAGCCGTTCCGCTACTCAGTACGCGGCTATTACTACATGCGACTGGGCGAGCCCAATGACCCCACCCATGTATTCCCCGTTCCGCGTCAGCCTCAGTTCATCTCTGAGGTTGACCCGAAGGGCTTTACCATCTATAAGACCGACCTGCAGCCTTGGAGCCCGGCATGGCGCGAACTGCGTGGCGACGTGTGGGACGAGCCGCACTTCAAGCCGGTGTTCGCCTCGGTCTTCTGGCAGCACCGACTGCCGGGCAACCCCGTGGCCTTAGAGGTGAAGGGCGGACACTCCGACGCCATGGACTGGGACCGCCATCTGGCCCATGTCAGCAACATCTACGACATGCTGCTGCCCTACCTGCTGACCAACGGACGGCTCAGCGATGACAACCTGGGCATTCGCGAGAGCGGCAATGGCATTCCCGACATCATTGATGAAGCGCGCAATGAGGCAGACTTCTTCCTGAGCATTCGCGACGGCGAGGCTTATTCGCAGGGAGTCACCAACCCCAGTGCCGACTGGACGGTGATGTTCCAAGCCGGCTGCACCACTATGGCGGCATGGGCCAACGCAGCCAACTGTGCCATCATGGCCGATGCCTTCAGGATTCAGGGCAACGACTCGCTGCGCACGTACTATACGGAGGAGGCCATTCGGGCCTTCCGCTTTGCCAGCCGACAGGACGACCAGCAGTTGGACGAATTGCAGGACGTGGGCAGCATGAAAATGCGCGGCCGTGACTTCCGCCAGATGGCGGCGGCTTTCCTGTATAATGTTACTGGCGACGAACAATGGGAGCGCATCATGGCAGAAGAGAACATGATAAAAGGCACCGACTCGCCACTCTTCAGCAAGGGGCGCCAAGGCTACTTCGGCACTGGCGTGACGAACCAATACAACGAGGGTGAGATTCCCTTCTGCCAGCTATGGGCGGCAGCAGCCTACCTGACTTGTCCGCACCAGCGACACTATGGCGAACTCTACCAGAACCTGAAGGCCAGTGTACGCCATCAGGCTGAGCAGTATAACATGAGTCATGCTGCGCTTCGCCCCTCACGCCGTGCGGCCAACGACAGCCGGTGGCAGACCTCACAGAACCTGCAACTGGTGATGATGGCTCACTACATAGCCGACAAGAAGCAGCGGCAACAGTTAGAGGGCATCATGTTTACGGAAGCGGGCTGGGCGTTAGGACGTAACCCCGGCAACATCGTGGAAATGACGGGACTGGGCGAACGCCACATCACCGACTGCTACTCTACGGGCCGCAACGACGGCGAGCCAGGCACACACCCGGGGCAGACACCCTTCAACGGTACTGAGACATGGTCACCCGACAATGGCGGTGACGCCCGACTGCTCACCAACCGCATGTATCCGTCGTGGACGGATGGCGGCTGGCCCCGACAGGAGTCGTACTTCAACCAACGCTACTTCTGGGTGAACGGCGAGTTTACGCCTCGCGAAACCATGCGCGGCAAGATGGCACTACTGGGCTACCTCTACGGAATACGGCCTTAACGCACACCGAAGTCCTTACGATATTCATCATTGATGAGCCCACTGGCTTCATGGCTATTGAAGCGAGTAGGGCCAATGATGAAGTCGGGCACATTGAAAGACAGGAAACGCCCGCGGTAGAACTGGCGCGGATTACGTTGCGGCAGCATGAAGGGCTTGCTGACACGCCCCTCTTCATCAACATGGCAGAAATAGGGGCGGGTGAAGAGCCCGTCGTCACGACGCGAGCTGAAAACAAGCCAGCGTGAGTTGGTGCTCCAGTTGTGGAACGACTCTGTATCGTCAGAGTTGGCCTCAGTCATGGGGCGGCTTTCTCCGGTAGAGAAATCAAGCAGATAGAGATCGGCCTCATGATGCCAGATGCTGAACTGTCCGTAGTCGGAGAGCGTATAGCAAAGGAAACGTCCGTCGTAGGAGGGACGGGGAAAGGATACAGACTTGTGCTGGGCAGCTGCATCAACGATGGTGTCTATACGGTTACCGAAGGTGCCCGTGGCGGGGTCGAAATCAATGCGACAGAGGTTATAGCGGAGGGAGTCAAGCTGGAGACTGCCCTCCGGCAATGCGCGGGCCGAGCAGAAATAGAGCGAACGGCCGTCGGACGAGAACACGGGATAGGTCTCGTAGATGGAGTCTTGCTTGAGGAGTGGTGAAAGCAGCAGCTCGTTCTTATCAACGTCATAGACCTGAAGGTCGGAAGCGGTATCGAAGACCTCGATGCGGTTGCGGTCGGCAGCATGGAACAGCTGGTTCGTGGTATTGGTAGAATAAGCAATATAGCGACCCGAGGGGTGCCAGTAGGGATAGACACAGAAGCCGAGCGTCTGGTCGGTCTTGGTGTTGTAAGCGGTGAAGGACCCGTCGGCATGGCGCAGCAGCGTGGCACCGTGCGCGCCACGAACGTGCAGACTCATATCGGCAGAATTACCACGATTAAAGCTATGACAGTTGACACAGCCCTCGAACTGTGTGTTCTCAATCAATGCCCGCTCGTCGAACGAGGAAAGGTCACGCTCGTAAATGCCCATCTTGCTCCACACTTCGTAGCCAGGCTCTATAAGACGGTAGCAAATGCCATAGTCGATGCTGTCGGGACTGACGTATATAGTAAAAGAACGATAGGTGTGCCACCCGTCTTCATACTTGGCTGAAACGGTGACGCTGAGTGAGTCGCCCCGGTTCTGGGCCAGCAGCGCCCGCCAGTCGTCGAGGTCGAAGTCAACGGATTCTTCGCCATTACCATGCAGGCTGTTTCCGTGACGGTCGGTAATGACAGCATCAACGTACTGTGCCGTCTCATCGGCCATGTTAAAGCAGAGTGGAGCAATATTCACGGGAATGGTGACCCCAAGGTAGTCAGGATAAATCTGGGGCAGCACGTTTTCCTGCCGTGCATTCTCTGGGGTCGGCGAACAGGATGATAACGTTAACGTCAACGGGAACGATAACAATAACGCTAACCTTAACCCTAACGCTAACGTTGACGTTCTCGTTGACGTTGACGTTATCATTGACATATTTCGAAAAATTTTCATTGTTGCATGGAAGTTTGTATCCGACGGGGAACGGTAGGATAGCCCAGTTTCTTTCCCCACTCGGCATATTTGGCAAAGTTCTCACGGTCACCCGTCAGCAGGCAATAGGCAATCAGATACTCGTAAGCAAGACGATTTTCCGTATTGCTGAGGAAAAGGCTCTGCAGCATTTCGACGGTCACATGGTCGCTGAAGAAAAAGTTGTCATGATAGGCAAACTTGCGCAGACGTCCGTATTCGGGATGCTTACTGATGGCCTCTTCGTTGCCCAGAAGCGTTAGTGTTTCATTGGCCCAATCACGATAGAAGAGTGTCTTCTGCAAGGCCGTAAGGTACTTGCGTGACACTGCGTAACTACCGATGATGAGGTTGGTCTGCGCCAGTCGTTTGTAGCACCGAGCACTTTTCTGGAAGTCCAAGATGGACTCCTGAGCCTCGAACACGGTACGCTGGGTGGTGTAAACCATGCCCAACTGATAGAAGACCTCTGCTGTCGGTAAAGGGCTGAAGGCATCGCTCTGCACATCAGGCAGCAGGCCTAACGTGCCGTTCTGATTATAATCGAGCAACTGATAGACCAGTGCTCCGTGCATGCCCAAAGCCAGATTCTGTACCGTACAGCCAATGGCATTGTTTGGCGGCTCGGCATTGATGGTTTCAATAATGCGGTTCCACTGCTGGTGACGGGCCATGAAGTCGTAATGCATCACCCGCTCTGCCTTGAGGTTGCTGTTCTTCCAAACAAAGCCCCCCATAACGACGGCTACAAGCACGACTGAGAGGAGAGTGGAGAGAGGAGAGTGTAGAGAGGAGAGTGGAGCGTGGAGCGTTGAGCGTTGAGCGAGGAGCGAGGAGCGAGGAGCGAGGAGCCTATAGACCAAGACCGACAGGGTGGCAGCCCACAGCATGACTGGTATCTCCGTCGGGTAGCGATAGTAATGTATGCCAAGCCAAAGGCTACGGGATGGCACAGGCAGAAAAAAGGACAGGATGAAGACCATGACTGCCATAAGGAGAGCCATGGGGAGGCGCGATACCTGCAGGAGGAAAAATATTATGCAGACGGGACCCGCCACCCAATAGAGCACAGGCACGGCAACAATAAGCAGGATGCGACGCACCCAACCACGCGGCAGCTGGTCGAAAAGCCATGAGGCAAGGAGTGTGAGCAGAACTGCCCATACCCCACCTAAAAGGGCATTCTCGTCGAGCAGGAAGAGCCAAAGCAGGAACGAAGGCACAAAGCTCAGGCCGTAGCACCATTGACCTTTGACCTTTGACCTTTGACCTCCCCCCTTAGACCTTAGCCCTCCAAGTGTCAGGAGCTGCACCACTGAGAGCAGAAGGGCAATGATCAGCGCGCCCACCCAGGCAAACAGGAAGAACTGCGTACAGAAGCGCCCCAGCAGGTCAGCCAGCCCGCCAGGCAACTTCACCACTTCCCACATGTAGGTGCTGTCGAAGAGGAAGAGCTGGAACTGCTCCTGGTAATGCAGGTGATGCGGATAGGCCAGTCCGAAGAAAAGCAGAACCGCTACACCGAAAAGGAGCGTGCATAAAGGTTGAACGTACTTCATTGGAATACCTTGCTAAACTCATCGACGCTGATTCGGACTGGCTCAATCATGAACTCCGGACGGTTATAGCTCTTCAGGAGGAAGGTGTTCTGTTCGGGGTCTTCCTGGGGCAGCATAAAGGCCTTTTCTACTTTCCCATTGTTAAAATAAGAGAAATAGACACGGCAGAAGTTACCATCTTCACGACGACTGGCCACCATGATCCAACGGCCGTTGCTCGACCAGGACGGGTAGCTGTCCTGGAAGCCTTCGCTGTTCAAAAGGGAAAGATCGACGTCGGGAGAAGCGTCTTCGGCCAATGGCAGGCAGAAGATGTCTGCATCGTGATGCCTGATATGGAAACAGCCATACTGTCCCTTGGCAAACAGCAGGTAACGCCCATCGGGACTGATACGTGGCAGGGTAGCACTCTTGTTCTCAGATGCAGCATCATAGACCAGTTCCTCTTCACCAAACTGGTGAGACGCCACGTCGAACGAACGGCGATAAAGGTTATACTGCACTTTCTCGAAGGTAGATCTGATATCTTTGTCGCGCAACTCCTCGGGAAGCGGAACGGACTTGCAGTAATAGAGATATTTGCCATCGGGCGTCCAAGTGGGATAGACTTCCAGAAGCTCGGGGTCAGCACAGATAACGCTTACCGAGTCGGTCGTTACATCGTAGAGAATAAGGTCACTGGCCTCATCGTAAACCTCAAGCTTGTTGCGGTTTGCCGTATGAAACGCCTGGCGCGTCTTATTGGTCGAGAAGGCTATCAGCTTGGCTTTAGGATGCCACGCAGGATAAACACCCGAAGAAATGGTATAGTCACGCTTCAAATTGACTTTCGAGACTTTGCCGTCGTTGACTATAACGGTACCGCTATTCGAGAGGCGCACGTGAAAGAGCATATTGTCAGTCTTATAGTTCTGATAGCTGTGACAATTGATGCACTGGCCCTTCTCCCTGTCGTTACAGGTAATCTCGTTGTTGAAGATTTGCGACTCTTCGAACGAAGTGACGTTGCGCTGGGCTATTTCCATGAAGTCCCATGCGACATACGACGGCTCAATGAGTCGATACGACACGTACTCGTCGATGGGCTCTTCGGCGACGCGTATTTCAAACGGGTCAAACGCTATCCACTCTCCACTCTCCACTCTTTTCCCCCACACCTCAACTTTAAGGGTTCTGCCCTTCGAGGCATCAAGCATGGCATGCCACTCAGACTCAGGTATCTGCACCTTCACGCCGTCACCGTAAGTCTGCTGCTGGCCGTCGGGTGTGGTAAAACGTGCCACACAAGCTTCGTACTGGTCAGCAGGAAGCATGAAGTTGAGCGGGGCTATGTTGTAAGGCACGGTGACATTACAGTAATCGGGGAATATGGCAGGCAGACTCTTGGCCTCTTTGGCTGAAGAGGGCACGTCGGGGTGACTGACACACGATGACATGAGCAGCGGTAACCCGATACACAAGGCAATAATTAGCAGTTTTGTTTTCATTCCTTTCATATTCATTAATAAATTTTTCGTCCAAAGAGGTTGTACCACCAGTAAGTGTCACCCCATTCTTTACGCATTCCCTCGCCTACATCCTCCAGTTTCATTCCAGGCTTAGCCTGGTGTTCAAGGGTCTCCCAGAACTTTTTATAGCGGTCGTAAACAGCCTGTTCGACGGGTAGCATCATCCGTTTCTCTTCAGGGGCCTTGTCAATAAACAGGATATAGGCCTCTTGTGCTTCGACAGGGAACTGCTCGTTCATGTGCAACGCCACGTAGTTATGCAGCGACGCCCAGAAACGGCGGGAGTCGCAACGTAACATGGAATAGAGCAAAGCCTGTTCTGAAGTCAGTTTACTATTGGACTCATACCAGAGACTGATACTGTTAACAATATAACTGTCACTATTCTCAACGCCCGTAAGCTCATCGGGGTAGGATTTGGAAAGTTCAATGATCTTTGGTGAGACCGGTGCAGGCCGCCAGTCGCGATAGAACAGGTGATGATTCACCAGACCGGTATAGCGTTTTACCAGCCTTTCTTCTCCTGTTGCCTGAGAGCAGCGGGAGAGCATCTTCAGATAGAAAGGCGAGAAACCTGCCTGTATGCCATTCTCGTAACTCAGACGGATGGCTTCATTCAACATGCCGTAGTTGTAATAGACCAGCGGCGATGCGATGTCCAACAGCGAGACATGGACTGAATCGGGGTTGTAAATGTTTTCTGCGCTGTTGCCCATCTTGAACGAACGGTCAAGCAGGCCGCCCTCGTTCATCAAGGCAATATTCTTGAGAAACACCATCGTGGTGGTTGGCTTGGGGTGCTCTGCTGACAAACGAAGGACCTCCTTCCAATTGTCATCAGAAGCATAGCGCACCATGCGCATCTCGTCAATATAGTTACGGTCGTAAAACATGGACGAACAAGTAAAGACGATACCTGCTACAGCACACAGCACGGGAACAAACCACTTGGTCAGGAAACGTGCACATAAGGGAATGAGTACAGAGACAGCACCAAGCACCCAGAACGGGATGGAAAGATGTGGGGTGATGTCACTGGGAGTTTCAAAGCGCGGCAAGCCTGCCAGCATCACGTCGTCGAACTTCAAGTTCGAATACAGCTGAGTATGCCAGATGCCTACGGTAAAGAGAAGCAGGACAAAACCTGCCAGTTCACGCCAACTGGGTTTTTCAATAAGTAAGAGGCATATGACAAAGAGCAAGGCAAACCACCCCAAAACGGGATAGAGGAGAAATCCCAGCACATACCATGCAAGATGCCATTTGCGCGGGGTACTACGAGCTGCCCACAAGAGCAGCAACATGACAAGGTAGCCTAACGACTGTGAGAACCAATAGCCTCGGATGGTGGATACATAAATCCAATAGCCAAGATCGACTATGGAAGTGAGCAGACAGGCTACAGGCAAGAGCATCAGCGCAGAGGCGCCTGCCTGTAACCGGAAAGCCTTGACACCCACAAGGACTATAAGCGCCCAGATAGCCACCAACACGCCTCCGCCCAAGGCCGGATAATAGAAGAGTTGTGTGAGCCAGGCGCCCACATACTGCATCAGGCCGAAGGGCTTAGCTATTAATCGAAGGAAAAAGGGGCTGCCAAAAAGAAATTCAGAACGTTCATGAGCCGTATAAAGTACCTCTTGATTGATGTACAATACATATACAACAAACGCAATGAAAGCGAAAAGGCTTACACAGAGGACGGAAATAGAAACTTTACTTTGTGTCGTCATTTTTAAGGTTTAAAGGGCTGGCCCATTTTCGTTGAGCCAGCCCATTAGAATTATACCTATAAGGAATGATTATTCCTCATAATATACAGAATTGATGGTGCAAGAACCAGAGGTAAGCATGAGGTCAAGGTCCTTACCTTCACCACCGTTACCCTTTGCGCAGTCCTTTGCCATTTTCTCGGTAATCTGGATTTCCCACAAACCGCTCTTCACTTCAACGTCTTGGTCGTCATCGTAGCGGGCACTCCACCAACCATTCATGATACGAGCCTTACAGTCGGGGCTGGCATCTGAAACATCGATGATGAGCGTCTTCAGTCCGAAATAGACATCGTCAGAAATAGTGGGGAAGTGAGCACCTTCCGTTGAGCTGAAACGCATAGCAGCAGCGTCCCATGCTCCGGGGCTGAAGGGTGCTTCCACTGCGGGATCCTCACCATAAATCCAGTACTTAGTAAGCGGGTCAGTAATGGTCTGACAGCTGACAGGATATTCTGCTGTCAGTTCTGTACCATCGGCACAAATAGCAGTGAGGATGACTTTGTAATCACCAAGCTTCATCTTCTTCTTTGCATAATTGCTGATGAACTCCTTGCCACCAATGTCCCACTTTGCATTAACTGGGGCTAAGGTCTGACAGGAAATAACGTTGCCATTCTGGCCATCGGCTGCCTTGTCAACAGTGACACTGGTCTTCGCCTTGAGCTCGTCAAGAGAGATGTGACCGGCATTGCCGATATCCTCATGAGTAGGATCGCAAGCTACAAGCGCACAAACCGCAGCAATAAACAAAAATATCTTTTTCATACTTTAACTCTTTAACTTTTTAAATTTATTACTTTAATTTTAATAAAGTACTTTATACTGTGTTTCAGCATCAGCAGCATCCCAACCAGGGTTCTGTTCAAGATTACCGTTCATCAGCGTAATCTGAGCCTGCGGCTTAGCCAGGAAACCGTTAGTAGCAACGTAGCGCTTAGCCCATGAGCAGGTCATGTGCTGCATCGTACGCTTGTTAGACTTATCGCCGAGGCAGACAATCTTCTTACCAGCCTGAGCCTGCAGAGCTGCAGGAGCGTAAGAGGTCTCGCTGGGATGGTTGCCTGTCCAACGACGCATATCGTTGAAACGAAGTCCCTCGAAAGCGAACTCCCAACGGCGCTCGTCCTGAACAGCCTTCAGAGAATAACCTGTCTGAGGAACACCGGCACGGGCCTGAACCTGGTTCATGTATGAAGGATCACCAGTCAACTCGGTAGCCATCAGCAGAACGTCAGCATAACGCATCAGGTAGAAGTCTTCGAAGTGGTCACCCTGCATCTTGTTGTCAAGTGAGCTGCTGGTATAACCCTCACACTGTGACCACCATGTGTCGTTGTTAGCAGCACAAGCATCGAGGTTAACCTCAGCATACTTCTTCACTGCATAACCAGACTCTTCGCAGTCATCCTTCTCGAAGGTATAGCTTGCGAGCTCATTCTCGAGGTCAATCATAGAACCGAGCTTACGGATGTCAGTATAGCCACCTCTTCTCTCTGCATCTGTCCAGTCATCCCAGAGGTTGCAAGAAGGAGTTCCCTGGCCCCAACCCTGGTTGAACGGATAAGTCAGGTTACGGTCACCATTCTGATTGGAAGCACCATTACGAAGTCCCCAGAACACTGAAATATAGTTCGAATACATACGAGGGTTAGAATAGGTACCGCCGATGGCCCACTTAGAAGCATTCATAAACTGAATCTGGAAGATCTCCTCAGTGTTTCCGTTACCCATGCCAGGCATGTCGAAGCAGTTGTTACGGTCCATGTCGGCAATGAAGGCATAAGCATGTCCTTCACCATCGTGAGCCTCATCCCACAGTTTACTATTAGAGTACTGCCAGAGTGAACGGAAATCCGGGCAGAGCTTGTAGCCACCATTATTGATAATATCCTTCAGGTAGTTGACAACATCAGCCTGAGAAAGAGAACCACCAGCGCAGCCTTCCTGCTCTACAAGCTCCATAGCGGGAGCAGAACCAGAAGCCAGCTCGCTGACATTCTTATAGAAGCCGGCCCAGAACATATATGCACGGGCAATGAAAGCTTCAGCCACATACTTGTTGGCATGACCGTCACCACGACCAGTTTCAGTACCCATCAGGTTCATACCCGACACGAAGTCAGAGAGAATCTGCGGATAGATAACATCCTCGGCACTTGCCTGCTTCTCCATCTCAGGAGTAATAGTGGTAGAGGTAATCAGGGGCACATCGCCATACAGCTGGGTGAGCCATAAGGTGTAGAGGCCGCGCATGAAGTAACCCTCACCAAGAAGCTGGTTACGCTGGCTCTTCTCCTTTTCAGACCAGGGCACATTGTCAATGGTCTCAATCTGGTTATTGGCACGAGAGATACCACCATAAAGAAGAATGAACGTCTGCTCATACTGGTTGACACTCATCTCTACAAGGTGATGAAGAGACTTCACCTTGTTGTCCTGCAAGCCACCACTACCGTAGCAGTTATCTGACATAATCTCCCACCAGTAGAAGGGATTCTGGTTATCAGAGTCGCCGCCACCCATGGCATTCATGATACTGTAGGTTGCTGCATTCAAAGCCTCAACGTCTCCCGGCTTGCCAGGGAAAGTAGCCTGCGTCATCTCGGTCACACGCGGATCGGTATCCAGCGCGTCATTACAAGACGTAAACAAAGTTGCTGCTGACAGAACAGCTAACGATGATAAAATATATTTCTTCATAACTTTAATTCTTTTACAATTTTTCAATTCTTCAATTTTTCAATTTTAGAATTTGATACTAGCACCAACCAGGTAGGTACGAGCTGTTGGATAAAGACCAAGGTCAATACCAGATGCCCAACCTTGTGCACCACCTGATGAACCCACCTCAGGATCGAGACCGGTATATTTGGTGAATGTGACGAGGTTCTGAGCCTGAACATAGAAGCGGAGCTGCTGGAACGGGCAAGACTTCCACACGTTCTTGAAGTCGTAGCCAAGCGTAATGGCCTTGATCTTGAAGAAACCAGCATTCTCCATGTAACGGTTAGAAATCCAGATGGTGTTCTGGTGACCAGTAGCTGAGATACGCGGCTGGGTGTTAGAAGTACCCTCACCATGCCAACGATTCAGGATAGTGGTATCATAGTTCTGGTCGGGGTCATCACCGAATGAACGGTAAGAACGCATAATCTGCTGACCAAATGCACCTGCACCATTGACAGAGAAGTCAAGTCCTCTCCATTCGAGACCGAGGTTCACACCGAGGGTTACATCGGGGTTAGGATTACCAATCTCGTGGCGGTCGCAATTATCACCTTCTGCGTAGGTAATCACACCATCACCATTCCAGTCGTCCCAGATGCAGTCACCGGGCTGTGCGTTGTCAAGAACAGCCTTGCCTGCTGTACGTGCAGCATCAATCTGCTCCTGGTTCTGCCAGATGCCACTGTATGACATACCATAGAAGTAGCCAATGGGCTTGCCTTCCTCAGCACGGAAGATGTACTCAGTTCCCTGTGAGAGCACGCCACCATTACCATTGATGTAGTGGTTCTGGTTAGCAATACGGGTTACCTTGTTCTTATTCGTAGCAAAGTTTACACTTGCATTGTAGCTGAAGTCCTTACCAATTCTGTCGTTCCAAGAGAGAGCGAGCTCAATACCGGTATTCTGCACGTCACCACCATTGATGGCAGCAGGGTTAGTACCGTAGATAGCAATCTGCGGACCTGTAATCAGCCAGTCCTTCGTTGTCTTCTTATACCAGTCGAAGTTGACACCCAGACGGTTATTGAGGAAACGGGCGTCGAAACCAAAGTCGAGCTGCTCAGAAGTCTCCCAAGTGAGATCTGCATTCGGTACGATGTTAGCGTATGCACCGGTATGAGGAGTACCAGCCGTAGAAGTATTCATGTCAGAACCGAACTTGTAACCATTGTCGCCAGCGTCGCTTGACATAGCGATAGTTGCAAGATACTGGTACTTAGCAATTGAGCAGTTACCGTTCTGACCCCAAGAAGCACGGATCTTAAAGAAGTCCATCCAACTTCTGGTCTTCTCCATGAACGGCTCGTTGCTGATAACCCAACCTGCAGATACAGAGGGGAAGAAGCCCCAGCGGTGACCATCGGCAAAGATACTTGAACCATCATAACGCATTGTTACAGTAGCCATGTATTTCTCATTGTAGTCCCAAGTTACACGACCAAACCAAGAAGCAAGGTACTCTTCGTCATTGGGGTTACCGGTCAGGGAAGCATCGGTAGCACTTACCAGCTTGAGGTTCGACAGGTAAGCAGAATCCCAATCCTTCAGTGTTGCCAGCTGTTCGCCGTAAGCAACCTTGTTAGATCCACCTACGTTGAAGCTCCAGGCACTGCTCTGGTAGCTCTGACCAACCATGGCGCTGATCTTGTGACCATTCAGGATAGGAAGATCATAAGTAAGGGTATTCTCAATAGAGAAAGAAGTATTCAACCAAGCACTCTGGCTGACGCTGTAAGACTTCGTTACACCAGTACCTTCTGATACGGCACGCGGCATACCAAAGTTACGATATGAGCCAGAACCCCAGTTGTAGTTGAACTGTGAACGGAGTCTCAGACCCTTGATAGGCTGAATAACCAGGAATGCCGTAGCACTGGTATTAATGTTGCGGCTCTCAGCCAACGAGTTGAAGCCACCCTTGGTAAGGTTCTCCCATGGGTTGTTGAACAGACCCGGGTTCCAACCCTGACCGTAAGCGGGGGTATCGTCAAGATTCTGATAGAAATAGATATCGCCATTATCAGCATACTGCGGCAGCAGCGGTGTGGTCTGGAGTAGACTGTGGATGTAGCTCCAGTACATGCCGTCCTCAGCCAGGTCGTGACTCTTGTTATAGCCGATAGATATGTTCTCACCGATGGTGATGGCATCAAAGTCCTTAGCCCTCAAGAGTACGTGGTCGCTGTTAACGCGGATGGTGTGACGCTTGTAGTAAGAAGCCATGTCAGCACCCATGATACCTTCGTTACCAGTGTAGGTGTAAGACATAGCGAACTTCGAGCGGTCAGAACCACCGGTCAGGGTTACAGAATGGTTATGCTGAACAGCATTCTTGTTCTCGAATGCTCCCCACCAGTCAGTACCTTCCCAGCCTTTGTTCACCTTCTCCAGAATGTCAGCAGGAACATAATTAGCCCAGTTCAGCTTCGTACCGGAAGTATTGAAGGTGTACTCGTCAAAGATGGTCATATACTGCTTTGCATTGAGCAACTGCGGACGCTTGTAGGCGTTTGACCAACCTATAGCACCATTATAGTTAATCTCAATCTTACCAGCCTTACCCTGCTTGGTAGTTACCAGAATCACACCGTTGGCAGCACGGGCACCGTAGATGGCAGCAGAAGCAGCATCCTTCAGAATGTCAATGCTCTCAATGTCATTCGGGTTAATACCGTCAAGGTTACCACCGGCTACACCGTCTATTACATAAAGAGGTGTAGAATTACCTGTGGTACCGATACCACGGATGTAAACCTTGTAGCCCTTACCAGGCTGAGCAGAACTCTGGGTAATCTGTACACCAGGAGTGCTTGACTGCATAGCTTCAAGAGCATTAGTAGTGTTCAGTTTGGCGATTTCATCACCCTTTACCTGAACAGTGGCTCCGGTAACCAGCTTCTTCTTCATGGTACCATAACCAATGACAACTACTTCATCCAGTGATTCGCTGTCCTCAACCAGCGTAACGTTAATCACTGAACGGTCACCAACAGGAATTTCCTGCGTCACAAAGCCCACGTACGTGATAACCAGCGTAGCACCGGGCTTCACATTAATAGAATAGTTACCGTCAATGTCGGTAATCACACCGTTACTGGGGTTACCCTTCTCTGTTACCGTGGCACCGATGACCGGTCCCTCAGCATCAGATACAGTACCC
>ONRS01000076.1 GCA_900320255.1 uncultured Prevotellaceae bacterium | reverse complement strand
ATAATATGGTGGCACCGGTGATGTCGATGTCGTGAACGCAGTTGGCCTCTGTGGTGCCTTTTGCCTTGATGCCGGTGGTGCAACCGTGACAGGTGATGTCGCTGATGTGAATATCCTGGAAGTCAGGAATGTTTTCCAGCTTCTTCGGTCCAGCAAAGTCGGGGTTGTCGCGGCCGGCAGGGCGGTCCATGTAGTCACACTGGAAGACAATGGCTTCGTCCTTGATGTCGGTCATGACGATGTTCTGTATAAACACGTTCTCGCATTGGCCGCCCCGTCCGATGTTGCTCTTGAAGCGCAGGCCGGTGTCGGTACCGCTGAAGCGGTTGTCGCGTACCACGATGCGCTTCATGCCCTGAATGCTCTCGCTGCCGATGACAAAACCGCCATGGGCATGATAGACGGTATTGCGCTCAATGAGGATGTCGGCACAGCCATTGGCAGGCGAGGTGGGCTTGTTCTTGCCGCTCTTCATACAAAGGCCGTCGTCGCCGGCATCTACCGTGCAGTTGACGATGAGGCCTACGTTAACGTCAGAGAAGTCGATGGCGTCACCGTTCTGCGCGTTCCACGGGCAGCGAACCGTCACTCCATCGACGATGACATTCTTTGAGTTGCAGGGATGCACGTGGAAGCGAGGGGAGTTCTGAACCGTGACGCCCTGAATGAACACGTTCTCACAGTCGGTGACGCGAATCAAGTCGGCACGCATCTTCTCCTGATTCTCAGGTGTGTCGGCAATGTTGGGGTAACCGGCTTTTACGTCCCACGGGTACCACAGCTTACCCTCTTGACGCTCCACACCGCCAATTTCTTGGAAAGCCTTCCATTCTACGTCACTCACCTTCTCACGCTTTACGGGGCGCCACTGGGCACCGTTGCCGTCGATGATTCCCTCGCCGGTAATGGCGATGTTCTTCTGCTTCGAGGCGCGAATGCCGGCATAGCAGCGGTCGCTCTTGCCACTGGGATCAACAAACAGGCTTTTGTCGGCAGAGAAGAGAATGATGGCGTTCTTGTCCAGATGCAGGTCAATGCCTGACTTCAGCATGATGGGCCCCGTGAGCCAGATGCCGGCCGGTACGTTCAAGTGGCCGCCGCCCTGCTTCGACAGCTGGCTGATACCTTTCTTGAATGCTTCGGTGTTCAGCGTCACACCGTCGCCCACGCCGCCAACTTCTGTCAGCGACAGGCTGGCATCAGGAATGACGGGCGTGGTGACCTGAGCCATCGGGGTCGGCAGGTTCTGATAATACTTGGAATAGTCCTGTGCCATTGCCTTCCCGGCAAAACACGTCAGCAGCATGGCTGCACAGATAGTTTTTAGTAGTTTCATGTTATAATGTTTATTCTTTTATCTTTCTTATACTAGATGTTCTATAAGGTCAGCACGTTCGCCGGGCAGCATGTCGATGACGGGAATTTCTATCATCGTGTAGCAGCCGGGCTGTTGGCGCAGCGAGGCACGTGCCACGTTGACCAGCACCTGAGCCGTCAGGGCAGGGTTGTTGATGCTCATGTTGAACTCGAAGCGCTGGTTCTGCGTCTTTCCGCTCACGCCCTTGCGCACCATGTGTACGCCGTGGCCCATGTCGCGTACGTCATCTACTGACTCCACGGCAAAGACGTGTGTCTCGTCAGAGGCAAAGTAGGGGTCGGCCTTGATGGCTGCCGTCACGTCTTCCAGTTTGGCCCCGTCCTCTAACTCTACATAGACCATGCGACGGTGAATGCCCTCGCCGAGGGGGATGGTCATGCTGAGCGCATTCTTCACTCCAGCCTTCGAGCGAACGCAGACCGAGTGGCCCATTGACATGCCCGGGCCAAAGTTGGTGTAGCTCAGTCCTTTTGGTGCGAGCCCCTGCAGCAGCGTGCGTACGATGCTGTCAGAACCCGGGTCCCATCCGGCGGCAATGATGCTGACGGTGCCCGTCTGCTTGTTCAGCTCCATGAGTCGCTCGCGGTAGCCGCGTATGTTGGTGTGAATGTCGAAGGAATCGACGGTATTGATGCCAAGCGGCAGAATCTGCTTGGCATACTCCTCGCACGAACGGGTGGGGGTGGCCAGAATGGCTACATCAACATCCTTCAGTTTGCGGATGTCCTTAACCACTTCGTATGGTGCCAGTTCGGCGGGTTTGTCGGCGGCACCGTTACGGCGTACGATGCCTGCAATTTCAAAGTCGGGTGCGGCCTCCAGTGCCTCCACCGTGAATTTTCCAATGTTGCCGTAGCCCACTACGGCTGCTCTAATCTTCTTCATCTTTTTTTGTTTTTGTGGTTGTGAATATATCAATTTGCCTGCAAAATTACAAAATAATTCATAATTCATCATGCGTAATACATATTTTTTTGTAATTTTGCACAAAATAATAACCAAAAACAAGACATTATGTACGACAAAGAACGAGGTTTTTACATTGC
This sequence comes from uncultured Prevotellaceae bacterium, assembly GCA_900320255.1. Classification (GTDB taxonomy): domain Bacteria; phylum Bacteroidota; class Bacteroidia; order Bacteroidales; family Bacteroidaceae; genus Prevotella. The sequence goes on along the minus strand of ONRS01000076.1, from coordinate 10,177 downwards.
GCACTGTGCTGACGGGGCGCTGAGTATTACAGGAAAGATGGCAAATCGCCACGGACTCATTGCCGGTGCCACGGGTACTGGTAAGACCGTGACGCTGCAAGTAATGGCAGAGACGTTCTGTCAGGCAGGCGTTCCCTGCTTCATGGCTGACATGAAGGGCGACCTGAGTGGTATTTCGCAGGTGGGCAAGCTGAGTGGCTTCATTGAGAAGCGCCTGCCGGAGTTCGGCATTGAGAACCCGGAGTTCCAGAGTTGTCCCGTGCGTTTCTACGACGTGTTCGGCGAACAGGGCCACCCCATGCGTGCCACCGTTTCGCAGATGGGCCCGCAGCTGCTGTCGCGTCTGTTGCAGCTGAACGAGACGCAGGACGGAGTGTTGAACATTGTGTTCCGCATTGCCGACGAGCGCGGCTTGCTGATTGACGACCTGAAGGACCTGCGCTCCATGCTCGACTGGGTTTCGAAGCACGCCAAGGACTACACCACCAAGTATGGCAACATCTCTACCGCCACGGTTGGTGCCATACAGCGTGCCCTGCTGCAGTTGGAGAATCAGGGTGCCGAGCATTTCTTCGGACTCCCCTCTTTTGACATACAGGACCTGCTGGCCGTTGAGGACGGCAAGGGCGTGATGAGCGTGCTGGCTGCCGACAAGCTGATGATGCAGCCGAAGCTCTACTCCACATTCCTGCTGTGGCTGCTCTCTGAACTGTACTCCACGCTGCCCGAGGTGGGCGACCTGGAGAAGCCGAAGCTCGTCTTCTTCTTTGACGAGGCGCACATGCTTTTTACCGATACCAGCAAGGCCCTGCTCGACAAGATAGAACAGGTTATCCGACTCATTCGTTCGAAGGGCGTGGGCATTTACTTCATTACCCAGAGCCCCACCGACATTCCCGAAAACATACTCGGACAGTTAGGCAACCGTGTGCAGCATGCCCTGCGTGCCTACACCCCGAAGGACCAGAAGGCCGTGAAGACCGCTGCCGACACGTTCCGCGCCAACCCCGCTTTCAAGACCGACGAGGCCATCATGAACCTTGAGACTGGCGAGGCCCTCGTCTCGTTCCTTGATGCCAAGGGTGCCCCCTGCATGGTGGAGCGGGCCAAGATCCTGTTTCCGTTGTCGCAGATAGGAGCCGTCACCGAGGGACAGCGGCTCGACATCATCAAGCAGAGCCGTATCTATGGCAAGTACGACACCCCCGTGGAGCGTGAGAGTGCCTTCGAGAAGCTGATGGAAGAGGCTGAGACTGCATTATCAGCACAGGAGAATGTAGAGGTTCCCGTGCCTGCCGAGAAACCCGCCAAGGGCGATAAAGAGGAAAAGAAGAAGCCCAGCATCATGTCGAAGGTGTGGAAAGCCGTGATGACAGCTGTCACCTCTACGCTGGCCGCCCTGCTGGGCACGTGGGTAAGCAACAAGGTGAGCGGTAAGCAGACCAAGAGCCGTACGTCGGCCAAGGAGAAGGTGGTGAAGAACGCTACCAGCGCCGCCACACGTACCATTACCAAGGAGCTGACGCGCGACATTCTGGGCAATCTGGTGAAGTAAATTTCATCCAATTACAATAAAAGCCCTTTGTATTCGTTTTAATTATTGTATAAACGGAAACGAATATGATAGAATACATTAAGGGTGAGCTGACCGAGCTGACCCCCGCAATGGCCACGATTGAGGCTGCGGGGGTGGGCTACGGTCTTAATATTTCACTGAATACGTATAGTGCCATCCAGAACAAGAAAGAGGCCAAGCTCTATGTCTATGAATCAATCCGTGAGGATGCCTACGTACTCTTCGGGTTCTATAATAAAAAGGAACGCGAGATGTTCCAGCTGCTCATCAGCGTCAGCGGCGTGGGAGCCGGTACGGCCCGCATGGTGCTCTCGTCCATGAGCGTCAGCGAGCTTTGCCAAGCTATCAGCACCGGCAACGAACGGGTCATCAAGGGCATCAAGGGTATCGGCCTGAAGACCGCCCAGCGCATCATTGTCGATTTGCGTGACAAGATAGTGGCCTTGGGCATTGCCGACGAGATTCCTGCAGGTGGTACGATGAGCGCCCCTGTCAACAATGCCGTGAAGGACGAGGCTGTGGCCGCCCTCACCATGTTGGGCTTCTCGCCTGCCCCTACGCAGAAGGTGGTGTTGCAGATATTGCAGCAGCAGCCTGACCTGCCTGTCGAACAGGTGGTGAAACAGGCTCTGAAACAGATTAAGTGAAAAGGGTTGAGGGTTGATGAAACGACTGACGACATACTTGGTGTTACTGTTAGTGAGCATGGTGGCATTGGCCAATATGCTTGCCAGTGGTAGCCGTATGTTATCAATCAACCCTCAACCCTCAACCCTCAACCCTCAACCAGATTCAGATACCGTTGCCGTGCCAGTGCGCTGGCGCGTGCAGCCTACGGTTCCCATCACGGTGGCAGACCTTGACACCTCGGTACTCGACCTGCGTCGGCCCGACAACCTGAAGCAGACGGTTGAGCTCGATACCATAGGTGGTGGCTACCGCATAGGCATGAAGATAGGCGACAGCTACCTGAACACCCCCATCCTGATGTCGGCTGACGAGTACCTGCTTTGGACGGAGCGCAGGCAGATGCAGCGTTTCTTCCATAACAAGAATGCCGAGTTGGTGCAGACAAAGGGAAAGGACAAGTTCTCGTTTGCCGACATGAACTTCGATTTAGGCCCGGCAGAGAAGATCTTCGGCCCCGGTGGTGTGCGCATCCGAACCCAGGGAACGGCAGAGCTGAAGATGGGTGCTAACATCAAGAAGATTGACAACCCGTCGTTGCCCATTCGTAACCGTAACACCACCGCCTTCGACTTCGACGAGAAGATCAACCTGAACGTGACCGGTAGCGTGGGCGACAAGATGAAGATGACGCTGAACTATAACACCGATGCCACCTTCGACTTCGACACGAAGAACCTGAAACTGCGCTACGAGGGAAAAGAGGACGAAATCATCAAGTTGGTGGAAGCGGGAAACATCACGTTCCCCTCTAATAACACGCTGGTGAAAGGTGCGGCAAGCCTCTTCGGTGTGCGTGCTGACATGCAGTTCGGCAAGCTGAAGCTGCAGACCGTGTTGTCGCAGAAGAACTCGACCACGAAGAGCGTCTCGTCGAAGGGCGGCACACAGCTCACTCCGTTTGAGATTAACGTGTCCAACTACGAGGAGAACCGCCACTTCTTCCTGTCGCAATATTTCCGCGACCAGTACGACGCATCGATGGCCACCCTGCCCAACATGACGACGGGTGTCACCATCAACCGTGTGGAAGTGTGGGTAACCAACAAGTCGGGTACCACGTCGAACACCCGTAACCTTATTGCCCTGACCGACCTTGGTGAAGACCAGCACATCAGCAATACTAACCTGTGGAGCGGCAACGGCATGCTCATACCCTCAAATGAGTCGAACAATGAGTACAGCACGCTGGTGAACAACCACGCCGAAGCCCGAAACATTGACCAGGCCAGTACCGTGCTGGAGGGTATTGGAGGCTTCAGCGGTGGTATTGATTATGAGAAACTGTCGTCGGCCCGTCTGCTCAGCTCGTCGGAATATACCGTCAACGCGGCCCTTGGCTACATCTCCCTTCGCACCACGTTGCAGACCGACCAGGTGCTGGCTGTAGCCTACGAATATACCTATGGCGGCGTGACCTATCAGGTGGGTGAGTTTGCCGCCGACCATACCAATGCCAGTGAGGCGCTCTTTGTGAAGTCGCTGAAGAACACCAGCAACAACCCCCGTCAGGGTAACTGGGACCTCATGATGAAGAACGTCTATTACCTGGCCTCGAACGTGGAGCGGACTAAGTTCCGGCTGGACATTAAGTTCCAGAGCGATACCACGGGTGTCTATCTGACCTACATCCCCGAGCCCCAGACCAAGGAGACGCCGATTATCCGGCTGATAGGTGCCGACCGCCTGGACAACAACAACCGTGCACACCCTAACGGTTACTTCGACTTCGTGGAGGGATACACCGTGCAGAACGGACGTGTGTTCCTGCCTGCTGCCGAGCCCTTTGGTGCCTACATGAAGTACTGTCTTCAGAAGGCAGGCGTCAGTGCGGCGTCAGCTAATAAGTATGCATTTACCGAACTGTACGACTCGACGAAGACAGTGGCCAAGCAGATAGCCGAGAAGAACAAGTTCCAGTTAGTGGGCCAGTTCAAGGGTACGTCGGCCAACGTCATCTCACTGGGTGCCTACAACGTGCCGCAGGGCTCCGTAGTCGTTACGGCTGGCGGTGTGACGCTCACCGAGGGCTCCGACTACTCCGTCGATTACTCTGCCGGTGAGGTCACCATTCTGAACCAAAGCATCATCGAGGCAGGCACCAATGTCAATGTGTCGTTAGAGAGTAACACCGACTACGGTATGCAGCGAAAAACCATGCTTGGCTTCAACTGGGAGTACGACTTCACCAAGAACTTTCAGCTGGGCGGTACGCTCATGCACCTGAGCGAACAGACGCTGACTACGAAGGTCAGCATGGGTTCGGAGCCGCTGAAGAACACCCTGTGGGGACTTAACGTGAACTGGAAGACCGAGAGCCAGTGGCTCACCAACATACTCGACGCGCTGCCGGGCCTGCACTGTACGCAGCCGTCGCAGATTTCCTTCACCGGCGAATATGCACAGCTCATTGCCGGTACGGCAGGCGGCACGCAGGACAACGCATCGTACCTCGACGACTTTGAGAACACGAAGAACTGCATCGACGTCAGCGAACCGAAGTCGTGGATCATCTCGAGTGTGCCCACCATGTTCCCCGAGCATGCTGACAAGACCACCGTCAGCAGCGGCTTTAACCGTGCGCTGCTGTCGTGGTACAACATCGACCCGCTGTTCACCTACCGCTCGTCGTCGCTGACGCCCGCTCACATCAAGAGCGACCTCGAACAGCTGTCGAACCACTATGTCCGCGAGGTCTATGTGGCTGAGCTCTATCCAAACCGTGACCAGAGCACCTATAACGGTGCCACCGCCACGCTGCCCATTCTGAACCTGGCCTACTACCCCTCAGAGAGAGGACCCTATAACCTGAACACCGACCTGAACCCCGACGGTACGCTGCCCAACCCGCAGCAGCGCTGGGGCGGCATGATGCGTAAGCTGGACACCAACGACTTTGAACAGGCCAACATCGAGTACATTGAGTTCTGGCTCCTCGACCCGTTCATCTATACCCGCAAGGCAGGCACTGCCTCGGAGTATGGTGGCGACCTCTACATCAACCTGGGTGAGGTGAGCGAGGACGTGCTGCGTGACGGCTACAAGTTCTACGAGAGTGGCATGCCCGTCGATGGCACCAGTTCGTTCCAGGAGACGCAGTGGGGTAAGATACCTGTGCAGGCCACCCAGACATACGCCTTCGCCACCACCAGCGGCAGCCGCGAGCGTCAGGACGTGGGATTTAACGGCCTGACCGACGATGAAGAGCGTACGTACGGCGTCTATGCCGACTTCCTGCGTGACATGCCCGTCACCAACGACAGCGTGCGCCAGGCGTGGATGGCCGACCCCGCCAACGACGACTACCACTACTACCGTGGCAGCGACTTAGACCAGCAGCGGGCCTCCATCCTCCAGCGATACAAGCGCATCAACATGCCGCAGGGCAACTCGCCTGACAACGACTCTAACAACGAGAGCTACGACACCAGCTATAAGACCACGCCCGACGTGGAGGATATCAACCAGGACTACACGCTCAACGAGTATGAGCGCTTCTTCCAGTATCACGTCAGCATACGCCCCGAGGACCTTGAGATAGGCCGTAACCACATCGTGGATATCCGTAACAGCGGAGTGCGCCTGCGCAACGGCGACACCACCACCGTGCAGTGGTATCAGTTCCGCATCCCCATTCAGCAGTACGAGCGGCGCGAGGGCGGCATCAGCGACTTCTCCAGCATCCGCTTTATGCGTATGTTCATGACGCAGTTTCAGAACCCTATCGTGCTCCGCTTCGGCTCACTCGACCTCGTGCGTGGCGAATGGCGCATCTACGACCAGTCGCTGGCCACTACGGCAGCCGCTGAGACGGGAACATTAGAGGCTAGTGCCGTCAACATTGAGGAGAACAACGACCGCCAGCCCGTCAACTACGTGCTGCCGCCGGGCATCACCCGTGTGCAAGACCCCTCGCAGCCGCAGCTGGTCGAGGCCAACGAGCAGGCCCTTAACCTGACGGTGCGCAATATGTCGCCCGGTGAGTCGAAGGGCGTCTATAAGAACTCGTCCATTGACCTGCGCAACTACAAGCGGCTGCAGATGTTCGTGCATGCCAACCACCTGATGAACGACGAGACGAACCTGCAGGACGGTGAACTGGCCGTCTTCGTCCGTCTGGGTAACGACTACAAGAGTAACTACTACGAATACGAGATACCCCTGAAGCTCACCCCCGACCGCAGCAATTATAATAAGTACAACATTGAAGACTGCCGCGCCGTGTGGCCCCAGGAGAACATGCTCGACATGGACCTGTCGGTATTCACCGACCTGAAGAAGGAGCGCAACAAACAGCGTGGCTCCGGCGGTGCTTCCTATACCAGGCTGTTCTCTGACTACGACCCCAACCATCCGCAGAACAAGATCAGCATCATGGGTAACCCGTCGTTAGGCGAGGTGAAGACTATGATTATCGGCGTGCGTAACATCAGCTCGGCGCAGAAGTCGGGTGAGGTGTGGGTCAACGAGCTGCGCCTGCTCGAAACCAACAACAGCGGTGGCTGGGCAGCCAATGGCGCACTCAACGTGCAGCTCTCCGACATTGGCAGCCTGAACCTCACTGGCCGTATCATGACTGAGGGCTTCGGCGGACTGGAGGAAGGCATCATGCAGCGCTCTACCGATAACTTCCGCACCTTCTCGTTTACGGCCAATGTCGAGCTGGGCAAGTTCTTCCCCGACAAGGCGAAAGTCAGCATACCGCTCTACTACTCCATCACGAAGGAAGAGACCAAGCCCAAGTATAACCCGTTGGACACCGACCTCAGGCTCGAAGAGTCGTTAGACGCCATGACCGACCAGCACGAGCGTGACTCCATTGAGAGCATTGCCGTGACGCGCACTACCAACACCAACTTCTCGCTCACCAACGTCCGTGTGGGCATCAAGACCAAGCGCCACCCCATGCCCTACGACCCAGCCAACTTCTCGTTCTCCTACGGTCACCAGCACCGCTACACCTCGGGCGAGACGACCGTCTATGAGCGTGACGACCAGTGGCGGGGCTCGTTCAGCTATAACTATACACCCGTATATAAGCCCTTCGAACCCTTCAAGGGCCTGAAGGGCAAGTCCAAGTGGCTTAACTTCCCCAAGGCACTCGGCTTCAACTACCTGCCGCAGAACATTTCGTTCGACACCCGTCTGCAGCGTAACTACTACGAGCTGCAGGAGCGCGACATGGAAGACCTGGGCGGGGCAGGACTGCCGCCGACCTTCAACTCGTCGTTCTTCTGGGACCGTGAGTTCAAGCTGCGCTGGGACTTCACCAAGAACCTGCACATGACCTTCAGCTCTGCCACCCATGCAGAGATAGAGCAGCCTTACGGCATCATCAACAAAGACCTCTATCCCGACCGCTATGAGGCGTGGAAGGACTCCGTGTGGCACAGCATACGTAACCTCGGCACGCCGCTCGACTACCAGCAGAACCTGACCGCCACCTATCAGCTGCCGCTCAACAAGCTGCCTCTCTTCGACTGGCTTAATGCTGACGCTTCGTATAACGCCACCTACAAGTGGGTGCGCGGTACCGAGTTAGAGAGCGGCAAGTCGTTGGGTAACACCATTACCAACAACCGCCAGCTAACCCTCAACTCAACGTGGAACATGGAGACGCTCTATAACCACGTGCCGTTCCTGAAGACAGTCAACGACCGGTTCAAGAAGCGGAACACCAATACCTCGGCTAACCGTAATACGAAAGGAAACAAGAAGCCCAAGCCTGGCGAGGAGGACGAAAAAGCCCTGCCCAAGAACCGGCAGGCATTCATGAAGGAGGTGAAGCTCAAGGCCGACACTACCCAGGTGCTGAAGCATGACAAGAAGACGAAGCGCATTACCGTCACCGCCCGTACGGCTGATGGAAAAGCCTACCGTATAAAATATAAGGTGAAGGACCAGAACAGCATCGAGATACTCAGCCGCGACACCGTCACCATCATGGTCACCATCAACGCCAAGAAACCCGCTGACAAGCAGTGGTGGTACGAGCCCGCACAGCACGTGTCGCGCTTCCTCATGATGGTGCGTAACGTCAGCATCTCCTATCGTGACCAACGGGCCATGGTCCTGCCGGGCTTCATGCCCCGGGTGGGCGACGCCTTTGGCCAGCGCACGGGCAGCGTCATGGCACCGGGACTCGACTTTGCCTTCGGCCTTGCCGGTGACTCCTACATTGACAAGAGCCTGCGCGAAGGCTGGCTCTGCACCGACAGCCTCGTCACACAGCCCGCCACCATCAATACCACGCAGGACCTCCAGATACGCATGCAGCTGGAACCTCTGCAGGACCTGCGTATCGACCTGAACTGGGCACGCAACGAGACGCGAGCCCGCTCCATACAGTACATGTTCGGCGGCATGCCCACAACGCAGAGCGGAACACTCACCATGACCACCATCAGCCTCGGCTCGGCACTCGAAGGCATAGGCGATGCCAGCAACGGCTACCCCTCGGCCTCGTTCGAGAAGTTCTGTTCGCTGCTCGGCGTGGTGAAGGGCGGCGACAATGCTCAACCCCTCAACTCTCAACTCTCAACACTCAACCCTCGTCAGATGATTCCCGCCTTCCTCGATGCCTATACCAGCAGCTCGTCGTCAGGCGGCATACTCCCCAAGCTGCGTGCCATGCTGCCCAACTGGTCTGTCCGCTACACAGGCCTGATGCGTTACCAGTGGTTTGCTGACCATTTCAAGAGTTTCAACGTCAACCACGGCTATAAGTCCATATTCTCCATAGGCTCTTATTCCACGCCTATCATGCCCTACGCCCAGCTGTCGCTCGATGCCGACAAGCTCAACGTGCCATCGGTCAGCCTGAATGAGTCATTTACGCCGCTTCTGGGCGTTGACATGACATTGCAGAACAGCATGACGCTCAAGATGGAGTACCGCACCACCCGGGTGCTCAACCTCTCCATGACCAGCTTCCAAATGAGCGACAACCGTTCTAACGACTGGGTCGTCGGCGTAGGCTATAAGATTCAGGACTTCCGACTCTTCGGGTCGGGCACCTCTCGTAAAATCAAGAAAGCCCAGCGCGGAAAGAAGAACGCCAAGGCCGAAGCAGAGCAGAACACCGCCACCCAGCAGCGCCGTGGCAACGGCGTCAACCACGACCTCAACCTGCGCCTCGACCTCACCTATCGCAGGCAGGCCTCACTGGTGCGCGATATTGCCACCATGACCAGCAACGCCTCCAGTGGCAACTCCGCCTTCAAGGCCTCCTTCCTGGCTGACTACACCCTGTCGCGCCTGCTCACCTTCTCTGCCTACTACGACCTGCAGACCAACACGCCGTTGCTCTCCTCCAGCTCCTATCCCACGACCACCCACGACTTCGGCGTGTCGCTGAAGTTCTCGCTGACACGGTGATTAAGTAGATGCCAAGGCACACGAGGACTGGAAGTGCCTGCTGATTACGTATGATGAAGAGGGTATGGAACATGGAATACCCGTGGTGCCTGTTTGGAAGTGGCTGATGAAACTACAGTAATTGTTGTGTTTATAACAGTAAAAAGCCAGGCTTCAAGGAAAACTCATTTTTTCTCATTTATTCAGATTTGAGATTTTTTTGGTAACTGTTCAGCGATTAATATATCCTTGAGGTTGACCGGATTTTAAAAGACAGGAACAGGCGACTTGATGAGCACTGTCTGGTGTACGGTTTTGCATGACTTGGTATCGGGTTTTGCACGCTTTTGTGGTGAGTTTTGCACGAAAACTCACCATAAAGTCAAGCAAAACTCAACATGAAGTCAAGCAGACTCACAGACTTTGACTTACTTCCTGACAGTCTTTGACGAAAGATTCCATCTGCTTTGCCGAAGAAACGAGGGAAGTTCGATAATGAATTGAGCGTACTTTGATAATGAATTGATGCAAGTTCGACGATAAAAGTTGGTAAGATTT
>ONRS01000005.1 GCA_900320255.1 uncultured Prevotellaceae bacterium | reverse complement strand
TTGGCAATGTACTTGTTGACGTCGTCTGCCTTCATGCCCGACTGCACCATCGCCTCGACGATGGCCTCCGTCACGGAGAACTCAGCAAACATCGACGTGTTACCGCTCACCATGGTCAGCTCGGTCATGGGTGACACCTGGTCGCCCACGCGTACGGGAATCTCACCTATCACGCCCGATACGGGAGCCGTGATGGTGCAGAAGCCGAGGTTCACCTTGGCACGGTTGACGGCAGCGCGGGCCTGAGCCACAGCAGCCTGAGCCTGCTTATAAGAATTCTGGCTGTTGTTGAGCATGTAACTGCTCACGATTTTCTTGTCAAACAGGTTCTTGTTAGACTCGTACTCCAGCTTGGCCGAGTTCTCCTGGGCCAACGCTGCCTGCAGGTTGGCCTGGGCAGCCTCTAACTCCAACTGGGCATTACGCGCGTCAATGGCAAAAAGCACCTGTCCCTTCTTCACTAACTGACCCTCGCTGACGGCAATCCTCATCAGCTGACCGCTTACCTGCGGCGTAATGGTCACGTCGTTCTGGCCTTTCATTCTGGCACTGAACTTGTAAGGGACCTCAATGTCCGACTTTTTCACTGTCATCGTTTCATACGATGAATTTGTCATTTTGGGCTCATCAATTCCGCACGACGTCAATCCGCTGACGGCCGCGCCAACCATAACTGCCCACATCAAAACTGATTTCTTTTTCATATTCTTATTATAGTTTCACGTTTTTTCTTCCATTTGAACGAGCTTTCGAATAAAGCTATTTAGGCGCAAATTTAAGAAATAATAAGCAATTATCCAAAAAACTTGGCCCAGAAGTGCCCAACAAACCCCTTTTTTGCAAATTTTGAGATAATTTTTGCATATTTTGAAAGTTTGCCGCTGATTACTCTATAACGCGAACACGGTCGCTTTAAACGAAAATAATCGGTGCAACGCAGCACGCTACACCGATTAGTCAACAAGGAAAGAGCGTTTTACTTTACAACCACTTTCTTGCCGTTGCGGATGACGACACCCTTGTAGGTGCCATCCACCTTCTGGCCGGAAAGGTTATAATAGACATCGTCCGTTGTCTGCTGGTTGACCATGTCAATGCCGGTCGTGTTGTCATCAACGTTCAGCGTAACATCGTCAAGGGTGATGCGTACGGCACTGGCATCGGTAGCCACGATGTCGCCCAGCGTAACGGTCTCACTGCCGCCGAACGTGCTGGAGGCTTCAACCTCAAGTGTCAACAGCGTACCGGAGACATTATCCATTGAACCGAAATAGACGAAGTTGCCGTTTGACGGATTGTAGTTGAAGATGACGGGCGAACCGGCTGCAGCACCCTTCGTCACGTTGGTGATGGTGATGTCGTTACCCACGGTGAGCACGCCCTGCAGACCGGTGATGTTGCCTGTGGTCTGCACTTGCAGCTCAACCGTTCCCTTTGTGCCAGGCTGCAGGCTCAGGGTAGAAGGAGCACACTGCAGGTTGATAGAGGCCGACGGGGCGGCCTGGCCGGTAACGGCTGCGTTGGCAGCGGTAATATCCTCGTAAGTGCCAGACTTGTGGCGCACACGGAAGCTGCTGAGCGTCACCGTGCTCGACACAGGGAGATTAGAGGCTGCCTTCACCTTCATATAGGCAATAGCACCGTTGCCTGCCGTGAGGGTTGAGCTGACGGCCTGCAAGCGGAACGAGCCGTTATCGGGGTTGAAGTTACCCATGAAGCCCGAGGCACGGTTGTCGTTCACCTTGACGCGAGCATTCGAGCCGTAGGCATTCTCTACGACAAGCAGATGTGAAGGGAACGTGATAGTGCCTTCTATCAAGTCAATGTCCGTCAGGTCAGTGTTGAGGCAGATAGACAATTCCACCTCCGATCCAGCCGTTGCGGTGAAGTCTTCGACATACACCTTGTTGGCTGCCACAGCTGCCATGTTGCCCGTGAGCAACAGCAGCAGTAAAATGATATTCTGTTTCAACGTTTTCATTGTCAATTATCAGTTGTCAGTTGTCTTTTGTCCATTACTTCGTCGAACCGTCAGCATTCAGACCCATTGAGAGGTTCAGAATGGCCTGCAGGTCGGAAATATCCACGTAGCCGTCGCCGTTAGCGTCGTAACGCTCAAACTCCTCGTCGCCCTCCTGCGGCAGTGTGCCGTCGATGAGCTGCTGCGCAAACTTGTCAAAGTCGTCAGAGGTTACCTCGCCTGTAGCGGTAATGTCACCAGGAATCACCTCGGCGTTCACGGCGTTATTGTAAGCATCAACGGCATCGGCAATAGCCTGCTTGGCGTCGGCAATGGCCTGCTTGGCTGCCTCGAAGGCTTCCTCCAGGGCTTCCTTGTTGGTTGTGGCGATGTCGCCAGCCTCAATAATGTCGCTCACGTTCTGCACGGCCTGCTTGGCAGCGGCAATAGCGTCCTCGGCTTCTGCTGTGGCAGCCTTGACTGATGAATAGTTGCAGGCGGCAACGTCTTCGGGAACTTTCAGCTTGTCAACCTCCTCCTGCAGCGGAATAAGGTCTTCGCGGGCAGTAGCCTCAGCCTCGAACTCGGCCTTCAGGGCTTCGTACTCCTCAAATTCCTCTGTCGTGCGGTTGCCTTCTACGCGCAGGGCAGTCAGGTAGGCAACGGTACCGGTCGTGGTCTTGTCACGGCCAATGAACAGGCGGTCGTAGTCGCGCGTCAGCTTGAACACCTCCTCCACGGGAGCTTCTGACGACGACATGGCGTTAATCAGCGGATTAGTGGTAGCCACGACGATGAGACGGCCATCCTCTACTGTAAAGACGTTCAGCTTGGCAGTCTTCTCGTTCTCACTATAGTAAACACCCGTTACGCGGAACACGTCACCCTTCTTGAACTTACCGGGGACAAAGAGTTCGATGTTGTTGTCAGTTTCTGTATAGGCGGCACCGAAACCGATGGAGGGCACGGGGTCATCGCTATAGCCTGTTGACAGGAAGTCAGTCTCCACACCGTTACGCAGAATGCCGTCCCTGCCGGGATAGACGAGCAGGGCGGGCTGCACATCCTCTTCGCCTACTATCTTCACAATCTCAATACCATATATCTTTACCGTTCCTACAGGGAATTCAATTTGAACGTCACCCGCGGCCACACGTACGCTCAGCACAGGATAGACATTGACCTCGGTCTTGTCACCATCGGTCTGCGGAGTGGTCAGGTTGAAGTTGTAATAACCTTCGTCACCGCCCAGGAAGTCTGATGTACCTGAACCTTTGAAGAAGCCCAAATCCACCTGATCGGTAGAGACCTGATTGTCAGCTACGACGCTTTCAAGTATGACGCGGCCGTTCTGGGTTACCTTGATGGTACGGTCAGTAGCCGAAGCATTCAGCGAACGGGCATAAATCTTCAGCGTTCCTGACATCTGCAGGTTGAGCGTCAGGTAGTTCTGGTCGCTCGAAGGCTCACCCGTGTGCAACATGTGGGTGAAACGAGTCACAAAGACAGAGTCACGGAACTGTCTGCTGAACGGATCGACCGCGCCACGGAAGTACACCGTGTCAGAAGCGATAGACTGCACGTTGTTGTTATCAGTGCGGTTCATCACCAGCGTGTCACTTACCACCTGGTCACCTCCGCTGCCAATAAGAGAAGAAAGAGGATCCGACGCACCGCTACTCGCGTCTTTGCCGTAAGGGTTCTCAATACTCTTGTACGACTGCTCCAAGTTGCCGGAACCGGCATCTTCACACCAGCGTACTACCTTTGAAATCACGAGTGTGTCCAAGTCGCCCTTCTCCGATTCTGAAGAACTGCTCTGGGCATTTACTCCGATGACTGATGCCATCATCATCAAAAAGAGGAATGTTTTCTTCATACTTTAAAATATGTTTTAATTTATTTGATTTGTCAAAGTCCGTAGCCTTGCACGAAGACCATCACGGCCAGATTAATCATGCACAGCACTACTGCGACGAAAAGCACAAAGATAACCAGCATGAGCCAATGCTCGCTCAGCCAGTCGTACGTCTTAGCCAGTCGTTCGTGGCGGTAGATATACCGGAGTATCCGCGATGAGGTTTTAGGTATTTCCATCAAGGTGCAAAAGTACCTCATTCCATGCGCATACGCAAGGGAAAGACAAATAGTCAAGCGTTTTCAGACAAATAGTCAAGAGGTACGGACGCATGTAAACGCCCTTTAAGAAGAAAGTGGCTGGGTCCTGAGCACAAAGACGCCGACTTCAAAGGACGAAGAGGCCGAGTTGTAGGTACAAAGGTGCCGAGTCCGGGGTGCAAAGGTGCCGAGTTCAGAAACTGCAGCGGGCGGTGCATTTGATTGCACCGCCCGCCGCAATTGATTGCACCGCCCGCTAAAGTCAAGTTGACCGCCCGCTCAACTCCCGTTTTGAACCCTGACTGGTTCAAAACACTCCGCACAACCGCTGTTGAGGGGTAACGGTTCAGTACTGCAAAGGTACAACATTTTTCTGACAATTGCAAGGAAAAGTGCCAGAAATTTCAGCACTAATTCTGCTCACTGTCTGCGCTGTTGGCCTGACGATACTGCGAGGGGGAAATCTGGAACTTGCGACTGAAGTAGCGACTGAAGACGGAAGCGTTGGAGAAACCGGCCTTCGCCGTGATCTCGTTGATGGGCAAGTCTGTCGTAATGAGCAGCTTGCTGGCATATTCCAGTCGCAGGTCGCTGACGAACTGAGGCAGCGAGTCGTACTTGCTGCCCTGCGAGAAAGCGGCACCCACGCGTTCCTTCGAGAGGTGGAACTCGTCCATAATCATCTGGCGGTCGAACGACGGGTTAAGGAACAGCAGCCTGTTGCGTACCTCCTTCTCAATGTAGCGGAAGAGTTCTTCGGGCGACATTCCGTCAAGCGAGGCAGGGACTGTTGGGGGTGAGAGGCTGGCCGCTCTTAGCTTCTCGCTCTCCTCATACTTCTCTTTATATATAATAGCCTCCTTCATCTGCTTTACCAGCACGCGGTTCTTCAGTTTCGTCTTGCGCCATTGGCGGGCAGCGTACCAGGCAAAGAAAAGGCCCATTAAGGCAAGAAGCCCGACAAAGAATGCCACCATGGTAACATATCGCCGGCCAGACTTCTGGTGCTCTATCTCCTCCTGCTGCTGTTGGACATGGAAACGGGTGGCATAGAGATGTGCCTTCCCTTGAAGCAAGTTTTCATGAAGCTGCTCATTAAGTGCAGCATAGCGTTCCATAAGCTCGTAGGCATCGGCATAGCGGCCCTGCGCATTAGCGGCCTCGGCACGGTTATAGAGCAGTTCAGCATAGACGGGGCTAAGCGTATCGCTGATAAAGGCGGGCTCATAGTCGTCGTAGGCTGCCAGCATACGGTCGTACTGCCCCATGCGGCCTGCTGTCAGAGCTATGAAATAGCGTCCGTCAACGGTCTGTCCGTAGTCGGTCTTGTCAAAGAGTGAAATGTATTCCAAGGCTTCTCGCCGCGGCTCATACGCCATTGCGAGGTAGCCGTAGGCCTTGGCACGGTAGAAGTCAATGTAACCTGGCCGCATCTCCTCAGGCGGTTCATGGACACTGTTGTCGTGATACACATCAGGTTGTTGCTCGTAGTCGCTAAGAAGTTCCAGCATGCGCCTGGCAGCAGGAATCATGTCGGCACGGAGTCCTTTCTCGTAACAAACCTCAGCCTTGCGCTTCAGGGCAATGATTGTAGCATCAAGCTCATTGAAGTGGCGCTGACCTTCAAGTTGACGTACCACGCTGTCAATGAGTGCCAGTCCCTCACGCTGCTGGCCAAGCTGGACGGCCAGCTTACCCAGCTCAGCGTCGGTGCGCAGAGCCTCGGTAGTCTCATCACGCTGGCGGTAGAGCTCACTCAGCTTCATGCCCCAGTAGAGTGCCTGGTCATCGTCATGGCAAAGCCGGCTGGCGCTCATCAGTATGTCCAGCACTTCCTCCTGCAAATTCTGATGGGCCATGATGGAGTCATGCTGCATGAGCCGCTCGCCAATAACAATGGCCGAGTCATAGTTTGCTGCCTCAATACCTGAACAATAGACCTTTGCCCGAAGCAGGTCAGCACGAAAGTCTGAAAGAGTGCCCACGATGACTGCCGTGTCTATCATTCCCAATGCCCGTTCCGGCTGGAGGTCGTAGGTCATCAGAATGTTCTCCTCGGTATAGAGCGTATCGTCAAGCCGGCGCTGAACGGCATCAGCACTCCGATCAGTGCAGCCCATAATGGCCAGTAAGACGTACGCGCAAGATAATATAAATATGAACTTTTTCATTTTTCCGGCTGCAAAGGTAATAAATTTAGTTCATAATTGTTCACCATTATCCATTTTTAACGGAGTTCACGACCTTCGGTTCATAATTATTTCGTACTTTTGCAGCCAAATGAAACAATATAAAGACTTATTCATTGACTTCGACGACACGCTGTACGACACGCACGGCAATGCCGTCATAGCACTGGGAGAGCTGTTTGAGGAGCTGCGCCTCGAACGGTACTTCAGCGACCCGAAGGTGTTCTACGATGCCTACTGGGAAGCCAATATCGACCTGTGGACACGCTACGCGAAGGGGGAGATTACGCGCGACTACCTCATCGTGGAGCGTTTCCGCCGTCCGCTGAGCAAGGGAGTGGGACTCGACGTGACAAAGGAGCTGTGCTTGGAGGCCAGCGACAGGTTCCTGGACTACTGCTCAACGAAGCCCGGCGTGGTGGAGGGGGCGCACGAACTCATGGACTACCTGCGCCGACAGGGCTACCGCATGCACATGGCCAGCAACGGTTTCCACGAGGTGCAGTACAAAAAGCTGCGCGCCTGCGGGCTTTTGGACTATTTTGACACCATCATACTGAGTGAGGACGCGGGGGCCAACAAGCCTTCACAGGCCTTCTTCGACTATGCGCTGAGGCAAACAGAAGCCGACAAGGCCACCACACTGATGATTGGCGACAACCTGAACACCGACATCTACGGGGCCGTCGCTTGCGGCATCGATGCCCTCTACTTCAACCGCTACCCGGAATATCCGTTGGACGAAGGTCAAAGGCTGGAGGTCAAAGGTCATATCAAAGAAGTAACCAGCCTGCGGGACATCATGAAGACGTTATGAAACAGTTTGAAGAGATACACACCTGCCCGGAACTGATGGAGCGCATCGAGCAGTTAGGGTTCCTGCCCCTGTTAGACAGCGGCGTCAGAGGCTATTCGGCCGAGGAAATGGCAAGCGACGAATGCCGCTATGTGGTTTATCCTGACGGTGGCTGGGACTGGCCGCTCTGGAAGTGGAAAGGCCCGGTGACTACCGAGGGCAACTGTGTCTATGGCAAGTTCTTTGCCGGAAAGGCGGGGTTCGTCAGCCGCGAGTGGTGGCCCGACTTCTTCAACTACCGCCGCAGCACACACCCAGCACCCGAGGAGGGCAGCATCGAGGAGGCCATTCTGCTGACGCTGAGCGAGAACGGCAGTCTTATCACCCGTGAGTTGCGCGCTGCCTGCGGCTTTACGGGCCCGAAGATGCGCAGCCGCTTTGACAACTACGTAACGCGCCTGCAGATGGGCTGTTACATCGTGACGGAGGATTTTGTCTATCCCGTTGACAAGCACAACCGCGAATACGGCTGGGGCTGGTCGCTGCTTACCACGCCCGAACAGCTCATCGGTCGCGAAGGATGCCACACCGACCGCACGCCCGAAGAGTCACTTCAAAGACTGACGGCCCACTTCCGCCACCTTTTGCCCGACGCAACGGAAAAACAGATTGAGAAACTGATTAAATAAACAATTCTTAATTAGTAAGTAACTACTCATAATTAGTTTATACAATCCTTTTTTTTTGACAACGAATTTAACGAATTACACGAATTGCTGCGCGTAGCATTAATTAGTGAAATTCGTTGAATTCGTTGTTTATATA
>ONRS01000055.1 GCA_900320255.1 uncultured Prevotellaceae bacterium | reverse complement strand
CGCAAGGGCATGCACACATCCAGTCCTCCCCCTACAGGGGGAGTCAGAGGGGGTCACAAGGAAGGTGGGACGATTACCACGCAAGGGATTCCGCCTTTATGTAGTAATCATAATTACTAATTACTCATTCCTCATTTCTCATTTAAAGAAATAGGGATTTCCCCCACGAATGATAGGAAAAAGCCTTTGGCTGGAAGACGGGAAAGCTGTAATTTTGCAGCGTAACCAATTAAAAAGAAGCTATGATGAAAAGACTTATGACAGCCATTCTGGCAACCCTACTCGCTCTGCCCATGCTGGCACAGTATAGAACCCCGCGGTACCCCGGCAGGCCCGTCACCCCGCCACCAACCTACCGCAGCCAGCGCAGCGCCACCTACTACGGACTGCGACTCGGCGGAGCCTTCTCGACCGTGAACTCCGACGACCGCCGGCTGGACGGCGGCACCATGCAGGCTGGCCTGAACGTCGGCCTGGCAGCCGGGTTCCAGCTGCACCCCGCGTCACCCTTGTTCTTTGAAACAGGACTGTTCTACACCGAGAAAGGCGGAAAGGGCAGCTACGAAGGCAACAAGTTCACCTACAACCTGAACTATCTGGAGGTGCCCCTGCTGCTGAAGTACGACATACCCGTTGACAGGTCCTTCTGCGTGCAGCCCTTCTTCGGCGGCTATCTGTCCTGCGGCGTGGGTGGCAAGATCAAGGACTACGGCGACCGCAAGGCGTTCAGCTCGTTCGACGACGACGGCTTCAAGCGTTTCGACGGTGGTCTGCGCCTCGGTCTGGGTGCGCAGTACGACCTGCTCTATTTAGAGGTGGCCTACGAGTTTGGCCTGGCCAACATCTGCAACGATGCCTTCGACACGTCGCACAACCGCTGCCTCTACGTGAACTGCGGTGTGAACTTTTAGCCCTATAAGCCCTATAAGAGATGAACAGAGAGAAAGCCAGAAAGAAATTGCAGGATAGCGGCTCGTATGCGTCGATGCAGCGCATAGCCGACTGGATGGACCGATTCTACGTGGATGCCATAGTGGGCATGGTGACCCCCTATGGCATCGGCGACATCATCATGGCGCTCTTCTCGCTGGTCTATCTGTACTTCTCACTGTACATTCTGCACTCCATACCACTCTCGCTGGCCATCATCAACAACACGCTGCGCGACATCGCCATCGGACTCGTTCCCTTCTTCATCGGCGACGTGCTCGACTTCTTCCATAAGTCGAACCGCCAGAACATGCGGCTGATAGAAGGATTCGTCAACGGCGACCGCGCCACCATACACGAAGTGAACGCCAAGGCGGTGCAAAGCATCGTAATGGTCATCGTGCTCATCATCATCATCGCACTGCAACTGCGCATGTACTACCTTATGGCATCAACGGTGCTCAACCTCTTCAGCGGTGTGGGCGACCTACTCTATAAATTATACTTAGGATAAACACAAGCCTATGAGTCTGACAAGAAACGAGAAGAAATATGCAGCGCGCTACCTCGAAGCCTGGAACAGGTACGGCAACAACCTGCCCAACGAGGAATACGACCAGTTGAGCCAGTTACGACAGAAGCTGGGCATACGGCTGGCCCGTGCCCGTGAGATAGACCGCGAAATAGTTATAGAGGCGGCAGGCGGCTCCACCGTGCCCCTGCGCAAGACGCAGCTCATGAAGGGCGAGCAGGTCAGCCTGAAGTACAACGTCACGGCCAGCAGCCAGGACCCCTCATCTGACACCCAACCCCCGACACCCGGCAGCCCCTACGAACAGATTTTGGGCGAGGTGTCGCAATACGAGGCGGCCATCGACGAGATACTGAACGAGGTGTCTGACGTGTCAGAGAAGATGAATACCATCAAACGGCAGCTCATCAACGTGTCGGGCAACCTCATCAAGGAGGGCATACGCCTGATGCGGCGCAAGCACTACAGCGGAAAATCGAAGACGGGGCTCATTGTCAGCGCTTCAGGGGCCGCTCTCGGCATAGCGGCCTACGTGTTCCAGTCGTACCGGCAGCGCATCATTGAGAAAAAACGCTCGGAACAGTTAGACGAGCTGCTGAAGAAGAAGCAGGAAATAGCCGAAGTACGCTTAGACACCATCCGCCAGCTGCGCGACAGCTTCAAGCGTACCATCGTGCCACGCATGGCGAAGCTGTACGACAAGGAATTCCACGAGGAACTGGAAATAGACGACCCCATCCGCGAGAAGAAGATGGACTCCTTCCGCCGTGACTTTGTGCTGGCCGTCAAGACCCGCTATCTGGACGCCATTCTCGACTATGTGGTCGATGAGATGCAGTCGTGGAAGCAGAAGAAGCAGGAGTCGGGCAAGCCGCGTCCTGACATTAACCGGATAATTGACGAAGAGCTGATGTCGTGGCCCCAAAAGCTCGACATGACGCGCGACGACGGCAGCGACTGGGACGACATGCTGGGTGACTTCATCAAGGTGCCGCGCAAGAGCTACCCCTACCCCATCTACCTCATGCTGAGCGACCCCTACATGCTGCGCACCTATGTCGGGCTCGACATACAGTCGGCAACCAACGTCACCGACCCGCTCATTCAGCTGGAATATCAGGAGGAAGACAAAACCGTTCGTCTTTTAGCAGCGGAACTGGAAAGCCCTCAAACCTCAAGCCTCAAGAATCAAGCCTCCGTCAGCATTCCCGTACAGCACATTCTGCAGCAAAACCCCTACTATAAGGATTGCGCCAGAATGCTGGACGACAGCCACGTGCCGTCGCCCAAGGGATTCGGATGGCGCGACGCACTCATCATGGCCACCTACATCACGGCATTGGTGGGTCTGGCTGCCTTCATCTGGCAGACCGACGGGCTGCTGTTCACCCTGCTCGCCATCGTCTATTGCCTCTCGGTGCCGTTCACCGTGCTGCCCGTCACCGAGAACCTGCCCTACGTGAAAGAGGAAATTCGCTACGAGCAGATGCTGGAAGACATCAAGCGGCGCGAAGAAACCATCGCCAAGAAATACAACAAGATAGTCATCAACGAATAAAAACCAAGAACTATGGAAGAGAACAAGACGAACCCGACTGACATCATCAAGATTGACCCTATTCCAGAGCTAACCACAGCCGCCGAAGGGCTGAACCACATCAACTCACTGGCCGACAACATCTTATCGACCGTCAGCAGTTGGAAACAGATGGAGCGCGACATGCACCAGATGGACGTTCAGTTTAACGCATACCTGGCCAAGCTGGACTCCGACTTAGAACAATATAAGATTAGTGCCCCCATCGTCAGCAAGCAGCTTGACCGTGTCAACGACCTCATGTCGCGCATTCTGGACAAAGTCGTCGATATGGACGTAAAGACGGAGCTGGACATGGAAAACAAGAATCGAATGATGGACTCACTCGATTCTTATATTGACAAGATGGCCGAAATGATGGTAAAGCTGCTGTAGAAGAAGAAGAGAGCCCCCTCGAAGGCTCTCTTCTTTATTCATTACATTTCCTCTATCTCTCTGATAATCGTATTTGCCCATGCCTGAGCTGACTCGGGCGTCTTTCCTTCGCTGTAGATGCGGATAATTGGTTCTGTGTTCGACTTGCGCAGGTGTACCCAACTTTCGGGATAGTCAATCTTCACACCGTCAATGTCCGTCACCTCCACCCGTGTGGGGTTTGTACTGTCCTCAGCGCCCTCATACTTGCCCTTTATTCGAGCCAAGATGGCATCCACATCGGTGTCGGGTGTCAGGTCGATGCGGTTCTTTGCCATGTAGTAATTAGGATAAGTGGCACGAAGCTCGCTGACCGTGCAACCCTTGTGAGCCAAGTTAGAAAGGAACAGGGCAATACCCACCAGCGCATCGCGGCCATAGTGACTCTCAGGATAGATGACACCACCATTGCCTTCGCCGCCAATAATAGCACCGACTTCCTTCATTTTTGTCGTCACGTTCACCTCACCGACAGCAGCTGCATAATAATCGCCACGATACTTATAAGTAACGTCGCGCAGGGCACGTGTTGAACTGAGATTGCTGACCGTTACGAGCCCGGAATCAGACATAAAGGGACCGTCGCCGGCAGCAGCCCTGATGGGACTAATGCCATGGGCATCGTCAAAGGCCTGCTTCCTTAACTTGAACTCCTCGCTCAAAACGTAGTCAGCCACACTGACCAATGTATATTCCTCACCAAACATGGTACCGTCCTCGCAGATAAAGGCCAGACGATCGACATCGGGATCGACAACGATACCCAGGTCGTAACGATGGTTTTTGATTTCGTCCATGATGCCGCTGAGGTTTTTCTCCAACGGCTCGGGGTTGTGGGCAAAGTCGCCATTGGGCGTGGAGTTGAGAATCTTATAGCCAACGCCCAGACGCTCCAGCAACTTCGGCAGGATAATGGCACCCACAGAGTTGATGGCATCAACGCAGACTGTAAAACGTGCCTGCTTGATGGCATCCTTATCCACCAGTTTCAGGTTAAGCACGTTTTCAATATGGCGGTCGTCAAACGAAAAGTCTTCGGTGTAGGTTCCGAGATGATCAACGTCGGCATACTCGAAGGCTTCGCGGGCGGCAATGTCAAGCACCTCGGCACCGTCAGCCGCCGTCAGAAACTCGCCCTCAGCATTCAGCAACTTGAGGGCATTCCACTGGCGTGGGTTATGGGAAGCCGTAATAATAATGCCACCGTCGGCACCACTCATGCGGACGGCCAGCTCGGTGGTTGGCGTTGTGGCCAGACCGATGTTCACCACATCAAAGCCCATGCCCATTAGTGTTCCGCAAACCACATTTTTCACCATCTCACCAGAGATGCGTGCATCGCGCCCAACTACAATTTTATTAGTTTTGCTGCTACGGCGTATAAATGTAGCATAAGCAGAGGTAAATTTTACAATGTCAAGCGGGTTAAGGGTATCACCCGTAGGTCCGCCGATGGTTCCGCGGATACCTGAAATAGATTTAATTAGTGTCATGTTGATATCAGTTTTCTCGTTCTAATGTCAATGTGTAGAAGCAGGGATAAACATACTGCTGAGCCGAAGCCTGCCCCTGCGTGTGCGGTACAATCATCTTGATGTACGAAATCTCATCGCCATCTTTCTGCGGCCGTCCAATGTTTACATAACGGAACGGTACCAAGAAGGCATTGGGAATGGCCTGAGTACCATAGGCCGACTTCATGACGCCCGAAACAAAAGAGCCGCTAATGGTAGCCGACGTACGGGTAACACTCATCTTGTCGTAGGTTCGCGGATTCAAATCGTTGCGGAGCTGCATAGTGTCAGCAAGAATATTAAATTCCGTAAAACGGAACAAAACGTTCACAGGCTTCTTCTCTTCCAGTTTACTGCCGCAGCCTTTCCTGACTATCTGCAAGTAAATACCACTCTTGGCAAGATAAACAAACTCGTTCTTCGAAACGTCAGTAGTGCTGTCCTGCTGAACAAACTGTGATTCTTCTATAACGGTAATGCCATTCTCACGGATGTAGGAAGAAATGGCATTACGTTCCTTATCCTTCTTCTCTCCGTAGGTTTCGTAACTGTTGCAGCTGGTCATAACAATCATTGCCACCAAAGCCAACAAACTATAAAGGGTTTTCTTCATAAAATACGTTCATTTCGTTTTGCGCCCGCAAAGGTACACAATAATTATTAATTATGAATGAAGAATTATGAATTATTAGTAACTATTTCAACAAATTCTCGTAGTGGAGAATGGCCTGCTGCACTACTTTGACGGCATCAGCAAGCGAACACATCAGCCGTCCGCCACTGGCATTCAAGTGCCCCCCGCCATTAAAGAACTCTTCGGCCATCTGGTTACACGGGAAGGTATCGACCGAGCGGAGGCTCACCCAAACCAAATTATCTTTCTCTGTATCCTCACGCAGGCTGACGGAGAGTTTCAGTCCTTTCATCTGCAACGGCATATTCACAAGACCTTCTGCATCGCCTTTCATGAAGTGAAAACGGCGCAAGTCCTGACGTGACAAAGTAAAGTAAGCGGCATGACGCTGCTGATCAACAATCATCTTCTCCAGCAGCACGTAGCCGACCAAGCGCAGACGGTTTTCTGAGAAGGTGTGGAAGACATTGCGATAGATTTTGTCCTTATTAATACCCTTGGTAAGCAGCTGCGAAACGATAAAGAAGATGTCCGGGTCACTGGAATTATAGGTAAAACCGCCTGTGTCCGTCATCATTCCACAATAGATGGGAACAGCAAACTTCTTAGTCTGCGTGCCAAAATCGCCTAATTGCCAAATCATCCTGAACACCAGTTCTGACGTTGATGATGCCTCGGGACGGGAAACAAGCAATGCCACAGGCATGTCGGGTGCCAAGTGATGGTCAATCATGATTTTCTGCGCCTTGGAGGCGAGCAGCGACTCTTCCATCTGTGCCGTACGACTGGCTGTGTTATAGTCAAGACAGAAGATGACATCAGCAGCACGAATAAGCAGGTCAGCCTGCTCTTTGTGCTTGTCGTAACGCACAATCTTTTCAGTATTGGGCAGCCAGGTCAGGAAGTCTGGGTATTGGTCAGGCACGATGACGACCACGTCCTTTTCCTGCGTTCGCAGATACTCGGCAAGTCCGAGGCTGGAACCAATGGCATCACCGTCTGGGTGCTGATGACAAGTAATGACGAAGGAAGAACCTTCATCGACTATTTTTTTGAAGAGTGCTTGTTCTTCGTCTGAAAGGATATTATTCAGCATGGTTATTTGTAGGAATGAGCTCGGCGTAGAAAGAAATGCCACTATAAAAATGATTACCCAAAGGCGTCTAAAATGGAAATGGAGGGTAGTGAAGGAGGGCAGGCGCCTTACGGGTAATCATCTTTCAGTGTTTCATCCGGAATAGCTCACGAACGAATAGGGTTAAAATAACTTATTGGGATAAACACCATCATCAACAAGCTGCTGAATACGTTTTACCGTATCCTCACGGTCAGCAGCATAGGTGACGCCAAACCACTTGGAAGTGGTATCGAGCACCTTGACGGTGGCAGTCTTCTCATTGATGAGCTTATTCACCATGAGCGGGATGAAGAACTCTGCCTTCAGGTTCTCAATGTTCTTCGGGTCACTGAGAAACTCCTTGAAGTAGGCCTCAGAATACTCAAAGTAGTCAGGTGTGAAGCCCCACATGTTCATTGATACCGGTGTCTTCTCGTCAACAGCCACCCACGAACCGTCTTCGTCCTTGTAACGGATTTCCTCATTTGCTGCACCAACGTTCGATCCGTCAGCAGCACAGCGCACAATCTCAGTACGCTCTACTACGGTGGTCAGGTGACCGTCAGTATCAGTCGAGCAGATGCCACGGGCTACCGTACCGTTCTCGCTCAGCGTGTTGCCTACGCGGAAACCGACCATTGCATACTGATTAGTTGCACCTTCAGGCAGGTCGGCCAGGAACTTGCCGATGACCTTGAAGGCATCACGGTTGTAGAAGTCGTCGCAGTTAATGACACAGAAGGGTTCCTTGATCACATCCTTACCCATGAGGACGGCATGGTTAGTGCCCCATGGTTTCTGGCGGCCTTCAGGAACGCTGAATCCTTCGGGCAGGGCATCCAGTGCCTGGAAGCACAGCTCACATTTTACTTTACCTTCGTACTTCGAGAGAATTTGTGTGCGGAATTGCTCTTCAAAATCTTTACGGATTACCCATACAATCTTACCGAATCCGGCTTCAATAGCATCATAGATACTATAGTCCATAATGGTTTCACCATTGGGACCCAGACCGTCTAATTGCTTGAGTCCGCCGTAGCGGCTACCCATTCCGGCAGCCAAGAGAAATAATGTAGGTTTCATTTTAATTTTCGATTGTTTGATTTACTATTTTCGATTGGTTACTCATGCAGTAGCATTCTTCTTATTTGCCAAAGCCTTTAGTTTGTCCTTGCCCTTGAAGGCGAAGAGCCAAATCAGCAGTCCCGCAATGACCAGCAGCGTGATGCCAAGCAACGGACGATAGAAAATCCAGGCAATGGCAATGACGATGAGCGACCATACCACACCAATAATGGTGCAGACGAGGTTGACACCCCAGCCCACGATATTGGCGACAAAGGGGACCACCTTCAGCACGGTCTCAATGATACCGAAGATGCCTCTCAGACCCATGACGACAAGGAAGATACCTACAAAACGCAGAATCCACGTCCACATGCTATTGGCTTCGTTCTCGCTCTCAAAGATTTCGTCAGCACTCTTCTTACCCATGCGGAGGGTCTGGAAGGTCTTCTTGTTCTTGGCCTTGAAAGGCTTGAACGTGTCACCGTCAGCCACAGCGACAATCGTCACCTTGGCAGGAACAACCTCCATGAAGGTCACCTCCACGTCACCGACCTCAGGTGAACCGGGTGTACGGCCATAGTAGATGGCACCTTTAGCCACATGGATAAACTCGTAGGGACTTTCCTCATAGACGGGAATAGTGTCGGCACTGACAGTCATCGTTGAGTCGGCAGCCTGAGCAGCAGCTGTAGAATCAGCTGTCAGTGTGGCAGCCACAGCAGGAGCCGGCGTGGCAGCGGGCTTTGCAGCAGGAGCTTCCGGTTTCTCTATTGGGCCATAGAAACGTTCGTAGGCTGCCTTCGTGTTTTTCTCCATCTCCTTCAACACCTCGGTAGGCAGCGCGAAGGCTAACAACTCTTTCGACGAAATCATCCCAATGAGTCCGTCATTCAACTTATAAGCACCAAACGACACGTTCTCTGCCCACTTCTCATAACGATCGACAGTGGTCAGCACCATATTCTTGTTCTGGTAAGCGGGATCGTGGAAACTGGCAGACTCCACAGGACTACTGACCCACTCTTTGGTATAAGTATAGGTGGTGGTCTTCACTTCCTTGCCGCCTAACTTATCCTCAGTCTCGGTCTTTTCGTGCTCCACCCATTGGTAGTACTTCACCGAACGCTGCAGGCCGATGGCCTTGGCACCGATGTTAAACTGTTCGTCGGACAAAGAGTCCTCTGTTGTAGCCATTGCCGACGCACACACCAGTTCGCCATCCAGCGAACGGTCTATCTTGTCGGGCTTTGGCATATCTACACATGCCTCTTGTGCCTCTTCTAACATGTCAGCCGTCTTCACGGCACGACCTTCATTCCACCACAGCAAAGCTGTGCCGGCCAAGAACATGACAATTCCTACGCCGATACCCGCACAGGAGTTCTTGACTCGTGAGCCGTAGCTCGTTGTTGTTGTTTCTGTATAAGCCATATTATTTACGATTTACGGATTTACGATTTACGGATTTTTACTTCAGTCCTTCCCATCTTCCCTTGATGTTCTTACACTGTGTGTAGCAAGAAGGGCAGTTGTACACCTTGTACAGGTCCTCATCGTCACCCTTGAAGATTTCCACCTGACGCTGTTCGGTATCCCAACCCTTGGCAAGGATATAAATAAAGGTATCAACACCGTCGGTCACTTCCTGAGGCTTATTGGCCGACATGCACATTTGAACGGTATAGGGATAATCGGGCTTATAGCCGTTCTTAGCAGTAGCTCCCTTCAGCAGTGCAGCAGCCATGTAACGCTGGCAGTAGCTGTCACTGTAATCAGCATTAGGAGGAAGCTTTTCTTTAAGTATTCTGATGATGCCGCTCACCGTAGCAGAGCTATTGCAAATGAGCTCAAAGCACTGCTTACCTACTTCAGCGTCACGGGCATACATCTCAATGGCCATTGGAATCATGGCTGCCGTACCATGAATGCTTTTGCCGAGGAACTGAGTATAGACAGCCTCAAACTCCTCGTAAGATGAGGGTACATTTGTGAAAGTGACAGTGGCAGTAGGCTTGTTGAGTTTCTTTCCACCCAGTCCGAATGCACCGGCTAAGCCACCTACAACATCCTTTTTTATTTTTCCGTCAACGGTATAGACATGGTTTCCATACGTCATTTTGTTTCCACTGACCTGTGCCCAAGTTGTTGTTACCATGCTCAAACAGAGCAATAACAGAAATGCTTTTCTTGTTGTTTTCATAAGCGAATTAACGGTTGGTTTGATTATTGAATTATTCTTTATTAAGTGAATTATGAGTGCAAAGATACGAAAAAATCTTGAAAGACATCGATTTCGGGTAAAATAATTTTCAAGATACCATCAGAACGGATAGCCTATGGCGAAATTCAACGTCTGGTTTTTCCAAAATCCATCACAGTTAAAATAGCCTGAGCGACCAGTGTCATAAGGTACATGAAGGCCTATGCCCCAGTCCAGTCGAATCACCAAAAAGTCTAAGTTATAACGCAGGCCAATCCCCGTACCCAGAGCCATGCGGTCCAAGGCTTTGGAAAGCAGCAGCTGACTATTCTCAAAAAGTGAAGCAAACGCTTTTGCTTCTTCAGTTCCGTCGTCATCAATCAATCCGTCCTTAGAAATTGTAAAAACATTACCTGCATCAATGAACAAAGCCCCATGCAGGTTGCCGAAAAGCTTCCGACGATATTCCAGATTGAAAACCAGTTTCAAGTCACCATTCTGTAGCATGTACGATATCTGACGGTCTCCAAAGAGATCAAAATAAGCACCGGGGCCAATGGATCGTATAGGAAAGGCACGCAGGCTATTGGCTCCACCCACATAGAAATACTCGGTAAAAGGCACATTGGCACTGTTGCCGTATTCAAAGATTATACCACCATTGAAGTGACCAACCAGCTCAGACTGCTGGTCTATTGTCCACTTCTTTGTGAAATCGGTCTCCAATTTGACAAATTGGGCATAGGGGTTTTTAAAGAGCGTCTTACCTTTTTCGTTCCAGCCACCTTTGCCCAGCGCCATCAATCCCAGCGATGTGAGATTACCAGCTTCGCTCAGCGTCAGTTCCCACCTGATGGGGTTTCGCGTCGTTGCAGGACTATTATATATATAGGTATAGCGCATCATCGGCAGGCAGAAATCAGCCATCAACGAGGACATATAGATGCTCTTTGATAGCTGCTCTTCGAAATCCTCGGTCTTCGTGTTCATGTACTGATACTTAAAGGTGAGCGGCGAAAACTCATTACGGCTTTGGGCGCTTGACTGCCAACGATAAGTCCACTCTCCACTATTCACATGCATCTTGTAATAGCCTGGTCTGCGGATGACGTTGGCCGAAATCTTGGCAAGGGTCGTCGGAGTGGAGTAGAACCGGCGACGACGGATAATCTTTCCATCAGAGCTACGACGCGGACGGTTACCACCAAAGAATGGAGCGATGATTCTTGGGAATTCTATCGAGGCATCAGCACCATACTCATAGTTACTCATACCCTTATTGTTGGAAGATGTGCTCCATTCGTATGATCCATGCAGGTTGACATCTATCTTCTCACCTCCGTGGAAAGCATTCCTACGGGTCACACCGACTTTCAACTCCGGTCCCATTCGTCCTATGGTCCGGGCATTGAAATTGGTCTCCACATAAAAGTCGTAGGGTTTGTTGAATGTGCAGTTTAGTGTCAGGTCAAGAGTATCACATGTAGCTGTAGTATCTCTGGGGGTGAACTGGAAATCAACACTCGAGAACAGTCCCATTGCATTGAGTTTTTGGGCTGACTCCAAATATTTGTCGTAACTATAGAGCTGACGAGGCCGTAATTTCAGGTCAGCCATGATAACACGGGGACGAAGAGGAGGTGTCTTACCACTGTAACGCACCGTGAATGTCCTTCGTACCGTTGAGTCAGTATATTGCTCACGCATCTGTTTCCGCATGTTGATGTTCACGCGGCCTATGTACCACTTATGTTTGGCAGCCTCACTAACTCCGTCTGCCATCTGCAAGCGCAACTGTGCCGTAGAATTGAGTGCTGTCGTATCAGCAAGGTAGGAAGCCAGATTGCTCTGATAATAGTAGTAACCATTATTGCGCAACAAAAGGGCTATACGAGAGCGCTCACTATCCAGCCGTGAAACATCGAACGGGTCACCAGGACGCAGGTCTGCCTCATCAAGGGTCATTCTGATCATACTGTCAGCTTCAGCAGGGAAGCCTACATACTCTAACGTATCTACCGTAAACAAATCGCCCATATCCACCTTATAGGCAATCTTCGCTTTCTTCGGATTTGACTGTGTCACAATGTCGTAGCCCACTGTCCCATGAAAATAGCCATGTTTCCTCAGTACACTTTGTGCAACAGAAGCGCGTAACCCTGGGTTTACATTGCTCATCAGCACAGGTGCCTTGCCAAATGCGGAGGTCATCCACTTAGAAAATTTGCTCTCACCAGTGCTGAACGCATTCCATATCCACAAACTCGGAGCGAAAGGAGTCCTATAATACGAACTTCCAAACAATGCACCATTAGGAGCAGTAGCCAACGCTGCCTCAAGTTCTTCCTGAGTTGTTGTCGCCTGAGCAGACTCAACATAGTTCTCATAGGTTATCTTTTTCAGACCGACAAACAACTGATCATCGTCAGGAACCCTGCTCGTCGTTGAGCATGCAGTCAGCAAAACGCCGACCATTCCGATGAGCATTACCTGCCAGTAGTATCTTTTTCCTATACGCTCCATAACTTCTACATCATTTGTAATTACCGTCCCAAGCTCCTTGTGTGCGAAGAGTCCCTTGGGGCATCTTCGCGAAAGCTACCCCTACGCATAGTCAATGTGTCCCTCGGAGTAGCCGGATTTCCACTTCCTGTCGGCATTGTTGTCCTCGGCATCGGTGTAGCCGGATTCTTCAGCGAGAATATTTCCCAGAAAGAATTGAGGGTGCGTCTCCAGATAAATCCGCCACCAAACATCTGGGTGTAACCGTCAAGCCAGTCGTATTTATTATTCTGATAGAACAAAGAAATATATTTGTTGGCAGTATTATCCAATCTATACTCTAACGAAACATTGTCCAAGAACGAATTGTTCCTTTCCGCCACTTCATTACCAGACGACACTTTACCACCGATTATTACTCGCAAGCGGTTATTCCAGAGGCGCTTAGAAAACTTAAATGAGTAATCCGTGTGCATCGCTCCCGTAGCATCTGTCGTGTTATCCATGCCGATACTCAAATCCAATGTTCGGAGTGCATTTCCTGTAATGCTATTTATTTCTGAATTCAAGAATGCACTCAAAGCAGAGTTCATGGTAAAGCTCGATGTATTGCTGTCGTCCAAATACATACCTGTTGTAAGCATCGTTACCGCCAACTTCCCTCGTTGTTCCGAACCCATCGACAACAAATTGCCATGAATCTCCATATCCTCAGGAGCATCCAGTGTAAACTCTAAGCCCATGTCGTTCAGCGTCTTCGTAATAACAACGCCACAATCAAAGACCACCGAACGGCCTGTTCCTTCACCATTTGCGACAGGAGCTTTGACACGCTCTGTAGCCGTAATATTCAGAGTCGGGTTCATCACGTCACCAGTGAACTCTATATAACTTCCATT
The DNA here is from genome assembly GCA_900320255.1 of uncultured Prevotellaceae bacterium. Classification (GTDB taxonomy): domain Bacteria; phylum Bacteroidota; class Bacteroidia; order Bacteroidales; family Bacteroidaceae; genus Prevotella. The sequence continues at coordinate 7,864 of ONRS01000055.1, read as the reverse complement.
TTGTATAGCAAATGTCTTTAGTGGAATTACAGGCAGCGAATACTTCATCTCACCATTGTTCAATGTGTATCTACCTGTCAATCGCAGATTTTCCGCAGGCGAATACCTCATTCGCAATGTGCCACCACCCATTAGGTCCACATAGTTCGACTGGTCTGTATTCAGATAGGCAATGACATGTGCACCCTGCGACACATCGATAGTCATATCCATATTAAGGCCCGACAATTGCGGTCGTATAACAACCGTTTCTGTCGTATCACTAAAGTCTGTAAACTTAACAAGTTCATCCAGTTGATTATCCGTTGTCAATGGAGAATCGCGCAGAATGTAGGCAAGGTCAGTCGAGCCAAGCACCTCTAAGCGACCACGCATTTTCAGGTCATCCAGCAAGCCTCTCATGGAGCCGAAGAAGTTCACGTATGCCTTACCAAAAGCTTCGCTGCGAGGATTACGTTTAGCATTAATCAGCATAAAGTCCCTTGCTCGCATCTTTACGTTCATTGACATCTTATCCAAGTCGGAGAAGTCAACATCGCCACTCATCGTCAATGGGTTATCGTTGTATGCATACAAGCTGAAATTCTCCAGGAGGAGATGTGAGCCTACTATACGTACCGGGTCATTGTCAAAACGCATACGGATGCCATACGGTTCGCTCACAAGATAACTTGAGTCCAGATAGACCTCACCATCCACCTGAGGTTTACTGACTGGTCCTTTTACAGCGAGTTCACCTTCCGCTTTTCCCTCAAGACCGATAAGCTGACCAGGAATGAAGCCGTCAATGATGTTCAACGGGAACTGCTGCATGGTGAACGTAGCATCAAGTGCGCCGTCATCTTTATTATAATAGGTTCCACTCAGCAATCCAACTTCCTCGTCGTCTTTCAGAATACGGGCCTCAATAGCATGTGCATCGTCACCTTTTTCCAAATAGACCAACTCGGAACTTAAATTGCCTAAACGAGTCCCCTCATACATCAGCTGAGCCACACTCAGGTCACTCACCACTGAGAACTTGCCTATTGAGTCCTGAACTACATGGAAATCACCGTCCAGCGCTCCTTCCATTTGAGGTAGATAATAGGGGAAGACCGACGACAGCTCACCCAGATTCAGTTTGTTCAACGAAATGGTCAAGTCTTGCTGGTACTCGGTTTCCTCTGCCTCAGAATAAACCTGCAGACCTGTTCCGTCGTCTGCTTTCAGGTTCAACTTTGCTTCTATCTTATTATTAGGTCCTAAAAAGATGAAGTTATCTTCGTTCAATGCGAACTCTTTATAGCCAATTGTCGGCCGCTTAGGAACAAGGTGCAGATTGATTCCCGTTTCGAGCAGTTCCGCATTGGCACCAATACGGAGTCCCAACCTGTCCTTAGCATCAAAGAAACGAAGCCCTAACACAGCACCTTTTTGATGGATTGCTCCATCAATCATCGCATTAAACACAAACTGCGGGTTACGCTTATTGTTCTGCACATGAATATTATAGCTGATATGCCGTTCCGTTATCCTACGACCTTCTGCCTTTGTCAATATTTTAAAGTCAATAGTATCTATGCGATTGCTATCTGCCACTAATGAATACACATATCCTTCCCCATTCAGTCCATCGTAAGGAGATGTGGTCAGATTAAGATAAAAATCCTTAAACGCCACGTCGTTTTTACGCAAGAAGGTCATCAGCGGATTATCATTGCCACTACGCAGGTCCAAATGCATCGTCGGCAACATCGACAACAACTTCGGTTGGTCAATAACTTTATCAGTCAGTTGCTGCTGCAACTCTTCGCTTAGTTTGGTCAGTTTGTCCAACAAAGGCTCGTAGCCACCCGATGCAGTCAAGTTCAACTTGATATCTCCGCTTCTTAAATGAGCCCATGTAGTATCTTTGTCTGTCGAAAGGTCCACGCTGATATCCGTTGGCAAATACACATGCTTGCCGTCATTGATGTACAGTTCACTCAGATAGCCTTCCACACGGTGCCGCTCTGCCAAATTCGACGAGACATCAAAGTGGCCGCACATTCCTATATCAAAATGCTCATCCATGATACGCAGAGCCTTCAAGTCCACTTTATTGAGCTCAGCACCTATAGTAGCGTCAAGCTTCTTCGAAGAAAGCAGCGCATCAAAGTTCACCTTTCCGTCTGCCAAGGCATTATGGGATTCTACGTATCCACGTCCTCTTCCATTCTTTAACTCCATTTCAGCAATGAGGTCGGTAATATTCCATTTACCGTAATGAAGATTTGACAAACTGGCGGAGGCCTCAAGCCTGGATGAAGGGGCAAAGAAATCCGTCCCATACCCACTAACGACCAAATCGCCTGATACTTCATAAATAGAATCACGTGGCATGAAGTGTGATACGTTCAGGTTACGAACAGCAATCTCCGCATCATAGGAAAGTTCCTTTGACTGGGAAATACTGCCTAAGTCAACGGAGCCTTTTGCCGTTACGGAGCCTTTTCCTTCCGTAGCAGCTACGTCAAAGTCATAGGCATCGCCTTTCATGCCTATCGTTCCGTCTAAAGTGATACCACGTGGAATGGTTACAGGCATTTCCACTAACGAAGAGATGAAATCTAAATTATCACCTCGGGCATGCACGTCAAATTTACCACTTAGCGAGTTATTGCCCGACATCCCGGCCACGGAACCGTCTGCCGTAACATGGAAAGCCGTGGGTAAATCAACGACGACACCACCAAGTTTCATTTCCTCAAGCGTACCACCAAAAGATCCTTTGACAGAAATTGGATAATTCGGCCAGCCTCGCTTCATGCCTTCCGGCAGATTGGCCACTGCACTTAACACATCCTGCTTGCCTAATGTGGCATTCACGTTTCCACTAAGGTCACTTAATCCACCGTCTGGTGCAGCCTTAAATGACAGGAACGCCTCGCCTTCTGCTTCGGAATCGAGCGTCTTCAACATAAAATCCTCCACTGACATAGATAGCGAATCCATCGCAAATGCAGCATGGCCTTCGGTTACTTCTATTCCCGACTTCTCCCTGAATGCCAACTCCCCCACCCTCAGCGAAAGCCGCTCAGGTGAATAGAAAATGGAATCGGCACCCAAATTGATGTTTTCAGCCTGGATATGATTCACATCGAGGCCTTCTACAGCTTGCTCGTAGGTCTGATCATACGCAACCTGTCCGTCACGTATCAGGAAACGTTCAACCGAGTATTGTTCCTGTTTCAAATCCACTATCCCGGTGTATGCAACAGCTCGCCCTAACACGGCATTCACGCTCAGCGAATCACCCACACTATGGAAATCCACCTGTGAGCGCAAGACGGTCAGTGAATCTGCCAGGATTTTCCATTCTGTCGAGGAGCTGGTGGTATCTACTACTGTGGTGTCATTCAGAAATATGCTTACTTTTGCCCCCTCCAGAACAGCACCATTTAAAGAGACCAGCGAACGGTCCAAATCCACACCACGTGAAGTCAGGAAAAGTCTTTCTAAACTTCCCAGTACGCGGGTTGAGGCAATGAGGTCACTTGTATTAAATGAAGTATTAGTTACTTCTATCTTATCGATAACCACCATTTTCTTGAACAACGGCAGCAACTCTACATCTACCGAAAGATGTTCTACATCAGCAATGGTGTCACCCTTGGAAATCATCTTGAAATCATCGACGCCAAGATCTAACGGAAACTCCAGATTCACATGACCGACACTAATCTCCATGCCCGTCTTCTCACTTGCATAGTCGGCAACCTTTCCCACAAGCCAGTTTTGCACTGGGGGCAGATAAACCAACAATGCCAGTAGTGCAAAAAGCACTACCGGCGCAAGTATAACGGCTATAAGCCATCTGAGAATCTGCTTCCGTTTCTTACCCATGAAGTTTATTCTTCCAAATCCGTTGCAAAGATAATAAATATCACGGTAAGTTACAAGAAAATGACCGTTTTTTTAGAACTTGTAGTCAATTCCGATGCCAATCACATGATTTGTACGTGAATAGACATCTTTGCCTGCCACTCCCGTACCCAGATAACTGGCACTTTCAACGGTATAATCGGAATAGAGCGAGCAGAAATAGCTGACGTTCAACTTCACTTTATCGTTCAGCTTCACAGCACCACCAAGTCCTAAGCTCCAACTGTCACAGGCAAAACTGGTGTTCTGCTGGTATTCATCGCTGATTCCATAGTCTGTACGCTGACCGCCACAACTCAATGTCAGCTTGTCGTTAACATCATACTCAACACCTGCCAGGAACTCATGAGTTCCATGTGACAGCAGCTCTTGGCGGTCGTTCGCCATTTTAGCATGTTTATCGTCAAAAAAATGGTACTCCAATGCACCACGAAGGCGTTTTGAGAAATCATACCCTACGGCAACCGTCAGCAGTGACGGCATGTCGTAACGGGTTTCAGCTCCGTCTTTATAAGATGCCATCTTTGCGTCAAGTGTCTGGCCTATGCCTTGTAACACCGCCAACCCCTGATCACCGTATTTGGCCATGATGGCCTGCTGCAATCCTTGCCCCATTGCTGCCTGTAGCTGATTAGTTGTGTTGGTGGTGTTTATCTTTGTACGGAATTCATATTTTGCAGCCACTGTCCAGGGACCATTATGGTAATCAACACTTATAATGGGGGTGAATCCCCAGGCACGTTGGTCAACGTCTAACTGCAAATTGGCCAATTCACCTAATGCAGGATGTTGGTCAGCTAACACGTATCCACGATAATAGCCATCGTAGTAATTGGCCCTTAAACCTACAGCTGCCGAAATATGATCAGTAAGACGATAGGTCAGGTTCAGCTGACCACCATAGATATATTGTTTACCTTTCATCGAGGATTTCAGCTTATACTGGTCGGGCGTCAATCCATTGCCAGCCAGCATCGAAGCCAACAGCACATTGAACATGGGTACACCGTCGTTGTACTCCACATAGCCGCCACTACCAACGATACCCAACATAAACGAAACGGCCAAACGCTCTTTCTTATAAGCAGCAAACAGCGCCGGTACAATTGGCGCGGAAGCCTTTCCGTGATATTTAAAAGTGGGGTCACCATACATCATCTGCTGCATAGGAAAGGTGGTTTCTATGTCACGGTTCTGCCATGGCTTCTGAAAATTTAATGACATCTGAAAACCTTCATGCCCCCAAGCAAAGCCTGCTGGATTACTGAACGCGGCATCAATCTCAAACGACGTTCCTCGTGCAAACATGCGGTCAAAGGCAATGTGGTAGTTGGTATTCGTCATGATACCACCTGCACGTCCTATAACGGCAAAGCCTACGAATAGCGTCATCAATAACAATTTTTTCTTCATACAAAAAGGTTTTTATGGTTATTGCCTGCAAATTTACAAAAAAAATCCGATAAAAGCCCTCACTTTTATCGGATTTTTTCTACTTATCCTTCTTTCCTTGTCTTCATAAGGATACTTTCTCTGCTAAGGCCTCCCATAATTTTTCATTAGGGACCGGAGCCTCTACCATGATGCGCTCTTTTGATACAGGATGAACAAATTCCACTCTTCGGGCATGTAGCGAGATGCTGCCATCAGCATTCGAACGGCGGGCACCATACTTTAGGTCTCCCTTAATGGGCATGCCTACGGCAGAGAGCTGACAGCGAATCTGGTGGTGACGACCAGTCATCAGCTGTACTTCCAATAACGAATAATGGTCACCTGTTGCCAATATCTGATAGCTGAGCTGCGCTTTCTTTGAGTGAGGCACTTCGTGGTCGTAGGCGTATGCCTTGTTCTGCTGCTCATTGCGTGTTAACCAATGAGTCAGAAGTGTTTTACCTCTCTTCACGCATAGCTTTTCATTGTTAACAACCGCCCAATAAGTTTTGTGAACTTCACCTTTTTGGAACATAGCATTAAGCCGCGACAGCGCTTTCGATGTGCGAGCGAAGACTACCACCCCACTGACTGGACGATCCAAGCGATGCACAACACCAAGGAACACAGCACCAGGTTTCTCATACTTCTCCTTGATGTACTGCTTCACCACGTCCGACAGTGGTGTGTCACCCGTTTTATCGCCCTGCACAATTTCTCCACTGGCCTTGTTGACGATGATGATATGATTATCTTCGTACAATACTTCCATAAGCAAAAAAAGCCCCTCCCTTGGGGAGGGGTTAGAGGTTGGCTTACATATTCATGCCACCATCCACCTGGATGACTTGGCCACTGACGTAGCTCGACATGTCGCTGGCCAAGAACGTTGCCACATTGGCAATGTCTTCCACCTGACCACCACGACGAAGGGGAATCTTACCAATCCACTCCTTACGGATATCATCAGGCAGAGCCTGTGTCATAGCTGTATCAATAAAGCCCGGAGCAATGGCATTTGCACGGATTCCCTTCGGACCCATCTCCTGACCAATGCTCTTTGCAAGAGCTATCAGACCAGCCTTTGAGGCTGCGTAGTTTGCCTGACCGGCATTACCGTGAACACCAACGACAGAAGCCATGTTGATAATACTGCCACCACGCTGACGCATCATCACGGGCACACAAGCATGAATGAAATTAAAGGCCGACTTCAGGTTCACTGCTATCACGGCATCCCACTGCTGTTCAGTCATGCGAAGCATCAGGCCGTCCTTTGTAATACCAGCATTGTTGACCAAGATGTCAATGCTTCCGAATTCCTCTTTCACGGCCTTCACCACTTCTTCTGTCTGAGCAAAATCAGCAGCGTTCGAAGCATAGCTCTTCGCCTTAACACCCTTGGCAGCAATTTCCTTCTCAGTCTCTTCGTTCACCTCGAGGTCAGTGAATGCAACATTTGCGCCTTCCTCGGCAAACTTCAGAGCAATAGCCTTTCCGATACCACGTGCAGCACCCGTTATCAGTGCTGTCTTACCTTCTAAAAGTCCCATAAATCTTATTTTTATTTAATTAAATATGAATTGACAATCATATACATTATCCCTTTATTCTCTTACCCAAGGCACCATACACAAATTTGGCCACTTGCGGTTTCGTGTCCTCTTCCTTCATGCCATGAGCAATTCTACCATATATATAAGGTACTTCCAGTCCCTTGATACAATAGTGGGTAACATCAGCGACAAGATCAACATTCTCAATGTCAAACTCACCTTCTTCCTTTCCTTCTGTGAATACCTTTCTGAACAACTCCACCTCTGCATCATCAAAGTTCTTGCGCACCTTCTCTACCATCCAGATGTTACGGAAAAATTCCGCACGAAGGTTTCCATTTCTTACAACCGTCTCTCGTATCTGGCTCAAATGGGTGTAAATCAGCTCTATCACCTTATCTTGAGGACGTATTTTCTTAGCAGCCACCTCGTCTAACTTGTCACTCAGGCGTTCCAGTTCTGACTCTATCACCGCATAATAGATGTCTTCCTTCGACTTGAAATAAGTGTACAATGTCCGACGGCCCTTTCCTGAAGCAAGAGCAATATCGTTCATTGTCGTGCTCTCCAGTCCGTTCTTGGCAAACAACTGGCGAGCCACATCCACGAGCTTTTGTCTGGTTTTTGATATAGACATTCTCAATCCTCCTAAATTTTTCAAAGATATTGCACATTGCAAATATCGTGTGCAAAAGTAATGCTTTTATTCGAAACAAACAAATATTTCTTCCAAAATGTTCAAAAATCATTAATAATAAGTAGTCAAAAAGAGAAAGAAAAAAGGGAATTATCGAACATCATTCATACAAATAATGAAAAATTAGCATAAATATTTGCACAATAGAAAAAAAAGTTGTACCTTTGCACCCGCAAAAGAAAAAACATCGCGGAGTGGAGCAGTTGGTAGCTCGCCAGGCTCATAACCTGGAGGTCGCATGTTCGAGTCCTGCCTCCGCAACTAAAGAAGT
>ONRS01000003.1 GCA_900320255.1 uncultured Prevotellaceae bacterium | reverse complement strand
CTCCCCCTACAGGGGGAGTCAGAGGGGGTCAGAAGTCAGAGGGGGTCAGGAGTCAGAGGGGGGTCATAAGGGAGGAGGGAAACTTCAATTACTCATTTAAAAGTGACGAAGTGACGAAATGACGAAATGACTTTAAGCTTTTTCCGATTGAGTGAAAAAGTGTTAACAAAAGAGAGACCGCCCGTTTGTATTGCGGGCGGTCTCACTTTTTTATGATAAGGAAACTAACTGCTTATTCATCAACTGGAGTAAGGATGATGAGCATCACGATACCCTCCTGGCTGCCCATGGTCAGCACGTACTGTGTTCCTGCTGTTATGGCTATGGGCTGCAACTCGTAGTACTTGCCCTCAGTGTTCTCTGTGCCACTGACAGTAGTCTGCACGCCATTTATACTTACGTTCCTTCCGTTCTTAGAAGTAGACAAGACGATGGTCATGTTGTAGTCCTTCTGCGGAGTGAAGGTAATCTTACCACTACTGTTCATTTTCACACCTTTCTTATAATAAGTGCCATTGTAGGTAATCTTACCATCTCCATATTCTCCTGCCACGGTGAACATAGAATGGGAGGGAGCATCATTAAACGAAGCCACGATTACACCGTCAGGAATGGGCTGCGGGTCATCGCCGCCGCCTTCGCCGCCGCCTTGACCGCCGCCGCCTTCACCCTGACCACCCTCGTCACCGAAGATGCCGACGAGTGAAGAGGCGTAGTTGTCGAGCAAACGGCCGAGTGTGGCATCGTATGCTGAGTCCGTATCGTCGTCACCCACGTTGTCGGGGAATGTATAAGAGAAGTCACCGTGGTTCAGACGTCCTGCGCCCCAGTAGCCTGTGACGATGGCAGGCACGTCGGCAGCAGCATCGGGCGTGTAGCTGTAGATGAGGCTGCTGTTGGTGTCGAAGTTGTTGTACTTATGGCCACCAGACTTTGTCACCTCAGTCCCGGGCACCTGGTCGTTGCGGTTAGCCACCTCGTAAGCGTCGTAGCCCGTAGTAGCCGAAGGATTATTCTGCGTGTAGTAGCGGAAGTTCTTGCATGCAGTATCAAAGTAGTTGCCGTAAGCCTTGATCATACCACCTTCCTCACCCGAGAACGTGCCGCTGCCCATTGCGTCGGTTCCCTGCAGAGAAGAGAGGATAGGCTTCTTGGTCTTCAGGAAGTAGTTGTTCTCCACGAAGACGCTGGCACCAAAGGTTGCACCTACGCCATACTTGGCCACGTTGTCGAAGTAGTTGTTCCATACGTGGACGCTCATGGTACGTACGCGCGGATGGCGGGAGTCAGAGTGGTCGAACCAGTTGTGGTGGTAGGAGATCCAGTTGGGGCCGCTCTCGTTCTTCATGCCGAACATGTTGGTCTTACCCGTATCCCAGTAGTGGCAATAGCTGACGGTGACATACTTGGAGTCACTCTTCACGTCAACCATACCGTCGCCCTTCTCGTGGTCGCCAGAACCATGCTTGCCGTAGAACAAGTCAAGGTTATGAATCCAGATGTTGGAATTGTCGGTGTCCAACGACAGTCCATCGTCCATGCAGCGAATGTTGGCAAAGTTGCGGAACTCCACGCTCTTACAGTTGCGGATGAGGAATCCGAAACCAAAGAGTGTAGCATCGTCGCCAATGCCCTCGAAGGTCATGTTCATCTCTGAGTCAGCTCTACGGCCCTTCACCTGGATGCCCTCTGAAGAGCTGCCTAAGAAGTCGAGGTCTTCCTTGCTGATTTTCCCGATGAAGCGGAAGGCGATAGGCGTGGTGTCGCCACCCTTCTCGTAGCCCTCGATAATCTGCTGAATGCCTACGCAGGGATTGGTCTCGGCACCTGCCACGGTAGTAGTGATGGTCTTAGCCGTATTCTTTGTGACGTAGAACACCTTGGCACCCTGCTTCAGCGTACCGTCGTCGTTATAGGCGCCCACACCGCTATAGTTGAAGTGTGCATAGCCCGTGCGGTCGTAAGGCTTGACGGTCAGTCCGGTAGCCTCGTTGGCATTGTCGTTCAGCTCATTGCCGTTCGGATCAACCGGCACAATCTTCAGTGCGTAGGTGCCTGCCATAAGGCCTACTGCGTCAGCACGTCCGTAAGAGCCATAGTTGCGTACCAGCTGGTCGTCAATCTTGGTATAGCTGTTGTACTGTCCGCCCTTTACATAGACATTATATTTCTCCACACCGTCGAAGAGGCCGAATTTGACGTAAGCCGACTCAAACCAGCCCTTGGACTCCAGAATTTCAACTGCGCCCTCGGGGTTCTCGAAGTCGCTCTTCTCAGCCTTGGCAAACGAGATGCCAGCCACGCTGTTGCCGAACACGTCGTCGCCGGCATTCTGACGGACGGTGACGGTAGTGCCGTCAATGTCGATGGCGCTGACCGACGTGGTGTTGTAATACTTACGCGTACCGTTGCTCAGTGTCAGGATGGCCTGGTTGACGTTGGTGTTCTGGCCTGCCGAGTGGTCGTTGGCGGGAATCACGGGGTCGTTGCCACCGGTGTCGCCGCCAGGCGTTGTGCCCTCACCTTCCACCTTGATGCTGAAGATGTTGATGCTGCCGCCGGTGCTGGCAAAGCTGACAGCGCCGTCGTTAGTAACAGTAGCCGTACCCGTCTGGGTAGTGTTCTTGTTGGCAGCCGTGAAACCGGAAGCACCCGAAAGGTTGGTCAGCGCGTCGAAGGTAACAGCGTTGTCGCCCGTTGAGGCAAAGACGATGGTCACCGTCTGCCCTTTCGTGAGCGAGGGAATGGTGACGGTAACGTTCTTACCGGCCAGTTGCAGACGCTTGGCATTGTCGATGCGCAACTTATTTTCGGCAGCATTCACCTGCAGTCCCTCAGTGAGTGCAAGCACTCGGCTGCCGGCCTTGACAACGCCGTTGATGGCCACCTTGTTCTCATAACGGTCGCTGGCCTCAGTATATGTCCATTCGCTGGTAGCAGCCTTCAGGGCAGCCACGTCGTCAGCATTGCTCTGGGTAAAGTCCCACGTCTGTGCCTTCACTCCTGTGCCCAGCCCGAGCAGCAGGGCCATCATGGTGAAAATAAATGAAATCTTCTTCATAGTCCTCTTCACTTTTTTAATATTTCCACCTTACTTAATCACAACTTTCTTTCCGTTCACAATGTAGATGCCCGTTGCCAGTCCGTCAGTCGTTTCGCCCATGTACTGTCCACGCAGGTTGTAAATGCCCTTAGTGCCAGGCGTTGAGCGTTGAGCGTTGACAGCCTCAATGTAAGTAGCCGAGAGGTCGAAGGCAATCTTCACGTCAGCGTCCATGCCAGCCGTCTGCGTCGAGTTGTCGCTGAAGTGCAGCACCACGTCGTCGCCGCTGAAGGTAATCTGAGTAACGGTCTTGTTGACTGTCGTACCGCCGACGGTCACCGTCTGCACATCGTCTGCCATGACGCCGAGGCTCATGAGCAAACAGCTTAATGCCAATAGATGTCTTTTCATTTCTTGTTTGTTTTTGATTTGATTAGTATTATATTTTGGTGCAAAGGTAATAAATGTTGAGCGTAAAGCGTTGAGTGTTGAGCGTTTTTAACACGTAAACGATTTCAAGGGGCAAAGGGCTAAGGTCTAAGGTCGAAGGTCTAAGGTCGAAGGGCGTGCCCACATTTTGTTCTCCCCCTACAGGGGGAGTCAGAGGGGG
>ONRS01000129.1 GCA_900320255.1 uncultured Prevotellaceae bacterium | reverse complement strand
GGAGCATCAGTAATGCTGACCCACAGCGCCGGGTCGTAGTCTATATGGAATATCAGGATGCCACTGCCCGGCAGTCCTGCGTCCCACCCCTTTTGCTGGCGGTTCTCCACCATATAATACTCGTTACTGTTGCCTTCACTCCGAATCAGATAGGCCACCCCCTGTTCCGACAGGTTTGGCATATTGTCAACCGTTGTGGTACCTTTCAGCTCCGTGGGTGTCAGCCACCCCATCAGCCATCGCTCATGGGCCGAATAGTCGGACGGACAAAAACCGTTATTATTATAATAGCTGGAGTCCATAATGTCCCATGCCCCCACGTACTTTGTAGAGCCATAATAGAAATCGGGGAATCCAAAACAGTGGCTGAACTCATGGCAGAGGGTTCCGAAAGCGCCATAGGTATCGTCAGATTTCAACTCCTGTACTGCACAGTAGCTGTCCACCAGCAGCGTTTTGCCGTCAGTACCCGTTACGCTAAGTGCGCTGCACTTTTCGTGAGTTTCCTGGTCAGTATGACCCGTCATCCAGTACTGGTGCGGCCAGATGGCATCATAACCGCCTCCGAAGCCTCCATAGGCACTGCCCTTACCGGCATAGATGATGAGCAGCTGATTGACAAAGCCGTCACCATTCCAGTCATAAAGATTCCAGTCAATGTCCCGGGTTCTCAACACGGCCACCACGTCCTGCACCAGGTACTGAGAGTTCTCGTCATTAGCCCTGGTGCTACCGTATTTATCATGATTTGCCGACAGTTGCACATACTGTAAGTCGAATTGTAAATTGAACTTTCCGTAGCTCTGGGCGTAGAAATAGTCGTGAACAGAACCAACAAAAGGCTCTTCATGAAAGCCCTGCAGATTAAAGATTTTGTCCCATTGTGTCAAGGTTTCCTCCTCATTGCCCTTGAACGTTCTGTCGGCAAACGACGCGAGCACCACCAGCTGACGGCGGTCGCCGTAATAGAAGTCTCCGCCTGGCTGCCGTACTGCGCCCGTTGATTCCGCTCTACGAGTGCCGTCAGGACTGACGGACGCCTGCCGACAGCCGCGCCTCACAATGTCCCCTGCCGCCGTGGTCAGCGAGACACACAGCAGCAGGAGGAATATAGTGGTACGAGGTACGAGGTGCGAGGTACGAGGTGCGAGGTGCGAGGTACGAGGTACGAGGAACACATCACTCATCACTTGCATGGGCACCAGGGCTTGAGTTGTTTGAAGAAGTCGTTACCCTTATCGTCAACGAGGATGAAGGCAGGGAAGTCCTCCACGTCAATCTTCCATACAGCCTCCATGCCCAGCTCAGGATATTCTACGCACTCAATGCTCTTGATGCTCGACTGCGACAGTACGGCAGCCACACCACCAATAGAGCCCAGATAGAAGCCACCATACTTCTTGCAGGCCTCAGTGACCACGTCGCTACGGTTACCCTTGGCAATCATGACCAGCGAAGCGCCCTGCGACTGGAACTCGTCAACGTACGGGTCCATACGGTTGGCAGTGGTCGGGCCCATCGAACCACAGGGATAGCCCTCGGGGGTCTTGGCCGGTCCGGCATAGAGCACGGGATATTTCTTGAAGTAGTCGGGCAGTCCCTCGCCGGCATCCAGACGAGCTTTCAGCTTGGCGTGAGCAATGTCGCGGGCCACAATGATGGTACCCTTCAGGTTGACACGGGTGGAAACAGGATACTTCGACAGCTCCTTGCGAACAGCATCGATGCCCTCGTTCAGGTCAATAACAATGGTGTTCTGTCCCTCGCCAGCTTTGGCAAACTCAGCAGGAATCAGTTCCGAGGGGTTGGCATCCATCTTCTCCAACCAGATACCGTCGGCATTAATCTTTGCCTTGATATTACGGTCGGCCGAACAGCTGACACCCATGCCAATGGGACACGAGGCACCATGACGCGGCAGACGGATGACACGGATATCGTGAGCCAGATACTTGCCGCCGAACTGGGCACCCAGCCCAATCTTGTGAGCCTCCTTCAGCAGTTTCTCCTCCAAATCAACATCGCGGAAGGCACGACCCGTCTCGTCACCTGTAGTGGGCAGGCCGTCATAGTACTTGATGCTGGCCAGCTTGACGGTCAGCAGGTTCTTCTCGGCACTGGTACCACCGATGACGAAGGCAATGTGATACGGAGGACAAGCTGCCGTACCCAGCGACTTCATCTTCTCCACGAGGAAGGGAATGAGCGTTCCCTCGTTCTGGATGGTTGCTTTGGTCATGGGGTAGAAATAGGTCTTGTTAGCCGAGCCGCCACCCTTGGCCACCATGACGAAACGATACTCTGCACCCTCCACGGCCTCAATGTCAATCTGTGCGGGCAGGTTGCAACGGGTGTTCACCTCGTCGTACATGTTCAGCGGAGCGTTCTGCGAATAGCGCAGGTTGTCCTGCGTAAACGTGTTATACACGCCACGGCTCAGGGCCTCTTCGTCCTCGAAGCCTGTCCATACCTGCTGGCCTTTCTCACCATGGATGATGGCCGTACCCGTGTCCTGGCAGAAAGGCAGGATGCCGCGAGCCGCCACCTCAGCATTGCGCAGGAACTGCAATGCCACATACTTGTCATTCTCTGAAGCGTCCGGGTCGTTAAGAATGGCTGCCACCTGCAGGTTATGCTCACGACGCAGCATGAACTCTACATCGTGAAACGCCTGCTGAGCCAGCAGCGTCAGTGCCTCCTTCGAAACTTTTACCATTTTGTGACCCTCAAAGTCAGCCACACTTACGCCTTCCTTCGACAACAGGCGATACTCTGTTTTGTCTTCGCCCACCTGGAACATGGGGGCATACTTGAAATCAACTACGTTTGCCATATAATATTTGAGATTTGAGGTTTTAGGGCTTGAGGTTTTATCCTCTTACCCTTTTTTATTCTAATTCATATTTGATTGTTTAGTATCCGAATATCTCTTCCGTCGTCAGCTGACGGATGGGGCCGAGCGTACGCAGGAAGTCCATGTCAAGCATCTCCTCATTGCCAAGGATGATGTAACGGTAGGGCTTGCGGGCCATATAGGTCTTCTCGAAGTTGACAATGTCCTGCAAGGTGATGTTGTCAAGGTCGTTATATATCTTCTCGTCCTCATCGTAGTCAATGCCTAACTCCTGTGCTGAGTAGTAGGCGTTGAGCACTCCAAACTTCGTGGTGCGCTGGCTGGCCAGACGCTTCTTCAGTGCATCCTTGGCAATCTGGAAGGCACCTTCCGACTGCGGAATGGTGTCAAGAATCTCGTTGAAGTGCTTCACACAGTCCACCATCTTGTCGGCCTGGGTAATAATATAGGTATAATAGTTCTCCTTGAAGGTACGGCGACCCGGCGTGTTGTAATAGGCCGAAGCGGAGTAAGCCAAGCCACGAGCCTCACGCATCTCCTGGAACACAATGGCATTCATCGAACCGCCGTAGTACTCATTGAAGAGGGCTTTCAGGGCAGCCTCTTCAGGATGCCAGTCGCGATTCTCGTTGTGGAACATCACCATGTAGATGTTCTTCGCATCGTAGGGAGCCTGCCAAACGTCTGTGGTCTTTGTCACCACCGGCCGTGCTGCAGGAGCCTCAGGAACCGGCATGAGCTCAGCCCCCACGTGGTGCTCCTTGTCAATCGTTGCAAGGAACTGATTGACATCGGCAGGACCGTAGTAGAAGATGGTGTGACGATAGTTCTTCAAACCTTTGATCAGGTCAATGAGCACCTGCGGGTCAGCGGCCTTCAGCTCGTCATTCGACATCATGGCGTAGTGCTTCTCAAACATTGCCAAACGGCGCAGATAGCTGAAGTTTGACTGCTGGTTAGCCATACGGTCAGCGCGGGCCTTGAGCACAATGTCCACATACTGGGCGTAGGCCTCACGGTCAACCTTGGCGTTCTGGATGCGGTCTTCGAGCAGTTGAATAGCCTTCACCATGTTCTCGTTGAGTCCGCTGATACCGATGGTGATGCTGTTGGTGCCTGTACTGATGTAGGGGTCGCAGGCCAGTCCGTAGAAGTCCTGTTTGAGCTGGGCTGCTGTCTTGGTGTTGGTGCCCAGATAGTCCATGAGGTATTCAGCTGCAATCTCATAGCGCGGGTCGTCCTCGTCGCCAAACTCATACTGGAAGGCCAGCGAGAAGAGACCGTTCTCGGTGTTCTGCTTGTAAAGAACGGGCAGACCGTTCTTCGCCGTAGTGACCGTCAGGTCACGCTTGAAGTCAACGAAGCGCGGCTGTATGGGTTCCACCTGTGATGCCTGGATATCGCGCAGGAACTGTGAGCTCTGTTCACGGTTGGTGGGAATAGGCGTTATCTCCGGCTTCTCGATAGTCTGCTGCGTGGAGTCAACACCCTGGCGCTTGTAGATGCAGACAAAATCATCGGCGTGGAAATTGTTTTTAACGAAGTCGATGATCTGCTGACGGGTTATCTTCGACACACGGTCCAGATAGCCCACCTCGTCGGCCCACTCGGTGCCGTTGATGAAGGAATTGACAAACATGTCGGCACGGCTGCCGTTATCCTCTAACTGTCGGTAGTGGCTGCGCTTGACATTGTTGATGACTGAGGGCAGCAGCTGCTGGTCAAAGTTGCCTTTCTTCAGGTTCTCCATTTCACCCAACATCAGCTGACGCACCTCGTCGAGCGACTGGCCTTCCTTGGGACGGCCATTAAGAATAAAGGCAGAATAGTCAGCCAAGTCATAGACGTAGGCACTGGCCGACATCAGTTTCATGGGCTGTTCGAGGTTCAGTTCGAAGAGTCCGGCACGACCGTTGGCCAGCATGGAACTGACGATGTTGAGCGTATCCATCTGTGCATCGCCGGCACCCTTGAAGCGCCAACCCAGCATCACGCTTTCAGCCTCATTGCCCCAGACCGTAGAATCAACGGGAGCAGTAATGGGCTTCTCCTTGGGGAATACAGGATAGTCAATGGGCTTGGCCTTCCACGAGCCGAAATACTTGTCGATGATGCGGATGACTACATCGGGGTCGAAATCGCCCGACATACAAATGGCGGTGTTGTTGGGCACGTACCACTTATTAAAATAAGCCTTGATGTTGGTAATGGAGGGGTTCTTCAGGTGCTCCTGCGTACCGATGACGCTCTGCTGTCCGTACGGATGGCTGGGGAAGAGCTTGGCCAGCAGTGCCTCGTACATCTTACGGGCATCGCGGGTGAGGTTGATGTTCTTCTCCTCATAGACAGCCTCCAACTCGGTGTGGAAGCCACGAATAACCATGTTCTGGAAACGGTCTGACTGAATCTTCGCCCAGTTCTCCACCTCATTTGACGGAATATCCTCCGTATAGCAGGTGACATCGTTTGAAGTATAGGCATTCGTACCTTCTGCGCCTATGGCCGACATCAGCTTGTCATACTCATTGGGGATGAAGTACTGTGCAGCCAGCTGGCTCACGGAGTCAATCTCGTGGTAGGCCTGCTTGCGCGCTGCCGGGTCGGTCAGCTTACGGTAGGCCTCGAAGCGCTGCTCAATCTCGTTAAGCAACGGAGCCTCAGCCACGGGGTCGTTGGTGCCAAACTGTCTCGTACCTTTGAACATGAGATGTTCCAGATAGTGCGCCAGACCTGTCGTCTCTGCCGGGTCGTTCTTTCCGCCCGTACGGACAGCGATATACGTCTGTATGCGCGGCTGTTCCTTATAGACGCTCAGATAGACTTTCAAGCCGTTAGCTAAAGTGTAGATGCGTGCATGCATCGGATCGTTAGGAACGGTCTCATAGTGCTGTGCACTTAAAGGTAAAAAGGTAAAAAGGTAAAAAGGTAAAAAAAATACCCACCTCAATTTAATTTTCTGTTTCATTTCTTTATAAGCTTATTTATTATATTAACCAATGTTCCAATAATTGTATTTATGTCATTAATTAATGAGTCAAACTCGTTCTTTTTGAGTAATTCTGCTTCAAATAACAATTCTAACCAATATTTTGTTTCACTTGCTTCTTTTAATGCGATTTTTAGTTTACTG